>JBGTCW010000591.1:0-1603 GCA_041748635.1 Ilumatobacteraceae bacterium
CGGGTGATCGCCTCGGAGGCAACCGTCACTCCGATCGTGCGTTCGGACGCGCTCGACGAGCGGTTCGAGATGACCGTGCTCGCCAAGGACGAGTCACGCCAACGTGCGGGGTCGTTCAAGTTCCGAGGCGCGTTCAACCGACTGTCGGCGATCCCCCTCGCTGACCGGCAGCGGGGCGTGGTTGCGGTCTCGTCGGGAAACCACGGAGCGGCGGTCGCCTGCGCAGCGCAGATCCTCGGCCTCGCAGCAACCGTGCACGTGCCCGCGGACGTCGCGCCAGCCAAGCGGGCACTCATCGAACACTTCGGCGCAGCGATCACCACGTTCGACCGGTCCAGCCCCGACCGCGAGGCGGGGGCTCGACTCGAGGTCGAGCAGACCGGCGCCACGTTCGTCCATCCGTTCGAGGATCACCTCGTGATGTGCGGACAAGGAACCGTCGCCCTCGAACTGCATGAGCAGGTCGGCCCGCTCGACGTGCTCGTGGTGCCAATGTCAGGCGGTGGGCTGATGGCCGGGTGCGCGTCGGCGATCTCCCAGCTCGATCCCGGCTGTGAGATCATCGGCGTCGAGCCAGCGAACGCCGACGACACCCGGCAGTCGTTCGCGGCGGGCCATCTCGTTCGCATCGCGCAGCCGGACACGATCGCCGACGGCCTCGCCGTCGCCTCGCCCGGATCGACGACGTTCGCGATCAACCGGCACCTCGTAGCGGATGTCGTGACCGTGACCGAGAGCCAACTGGTCGACGCGATGAGGGCGGCAGTGGAGTGGTTCGATCGGCGCCTGGAACCGAGCGGTGTCGCCACGCTTGCAGCACTTCTCGCTCACTCCGATCGATTCCACGGGCGACGAGTCGGCATCGTGCTGTCGGGCGGCAACATCGACACCCGTCGCTTCGAGGAGCTCGTCGGCCTCAGAGCAGCCAATCGAGCGGATGCAGCGGGTCCGGCTGATACGAACAGAACGTCCCCGTCCGCACGTGCTGGCGAAGGTGCTGCGCCACTGCAGGACTGAACTCGGCGAGGCGATCCAAGGCGTACCTGATCGATCGTGACGCGCTGACGCGTGCCCGCTCCCCGTCGCCGAGCTGTTCGCGGTCGCGACCGGCGAGACCGGTGGCGCGCTGCAACTCTGCGATGAGGTATTCGCGGTCTCGTTCGGCCAACTCGCGGCGACCGAGGTCGTTGGCGGCCGACGCATCGTCGATGTCCTCGTCGATGTCGGCGAGACGCCGCCGGTAGGCCGCCTTGGCGGCGTCGTCGAGCAGCGGAACTCCCGGGTTGACAACTGCGTCCGGGTCGGTCGCTGACTCGAGGCGCACCAGGTGCGTGGCGTGGAACTCTCGTCCCGGCTCGGCGATCAGACGCTCGATGTACCGGAAGCCCTTCAGATCGCGCACGACCACCGTCGTGTTCCCGAACCCGATCGTTCGCGTGTCACCTTCGGCCCGGAAGATCGCCTGCGACGACGTCGGCGGGCTCGCGGCCGATTCGGCGGGTACGGACGGCCCGATCAGGCGGTCGACACGCTCTGCCCACGCCTCGGCGCCGAACGACGCCAATGCATCCCGGGCGACACGTCGCTCGAACGCCGCCTGCTC
>JBGTCW010000592.1:0-5169 GCA_041748635.1 Ilumatobacteraceae bacterium
CCGGAACGCCGAGACGGCGGGCGGCGAACACCGCCGGCATGCTGGCGTAACCGCCGACGGACACGACGACGCGGGGCCGCCAGGCGCGCAGGAGCCCGATCGCCACACGCGTGCTTCGCGCCATCTTCGGGATGAACCCGACGTTGGCGAGTGTCATCCGCCGTTGGGCACCGACGACGTCGAGAAAGGTGTGGGGATACGGCGTGTCCGGAAGCAGGCGGGTCTCGATGCCGCGCTGCGCGCCGACGTAGCGGATCGTCGTGGCGTCGTGCCCGGCGGCCACGAGCGCATCCGCTACGGCCAGCGCCGGAAGTACATGGCCCGACGTGCCCCCACCTGTGACGACCGCATGGGTCCGCTCGGTGCTCGCCGTTTCGGTCATCGTGCGTTGATGCGCCTCGCCACGCTCATCAGGAGCCCAGCCGCAGTCATGCTCACGAACAGCGAGCTGCCACCGGCCGAGAAGAACGGCAACGTCAGCCCGGTGACCGGCATGAAGCCGACCACACCGCCGATGTTGACGATGGTCTGTACGCCGAACCACGCGGCGATACCACCGGCGAGCAGCATGCCGAACCGGTCCGGTGCAGCGATCGCCGTCTGCACGCCGAGCGCGACGAGCATCACGAACCCGCCGATCACTGCGACGGTGCCGATCAGGCCCAGTTCGTCGGCGATCACCGCGAAGATGAAGTCGCTGTGGGCGTAGGGAAGGTAGCCGAGCTTGGCGTTGCTGCCGCCGATGCCCGATCCGGTCAGGCCGCCCGACGCCATGCCGAGATACCCCTGGTAGGCCTGGTAGGCGAGGTGATCCTTCTCCTCGGCGATGTTCATGAAGGCGGTGAAGCGATTGAGTCGGCGCGGGCTCGACACGACGAACAACAGCGCCGCGCCGCCCGCGCCCGCGGCCATTCCCGCGAGCGGCACGAGTGGAACGCCGGCGACCCACGCGACGCTGAAGACGATGGCCGACAGCACCACGGCCGCGCCGAGGTCGCCCTGCAGCAGACAGAGCCCTGCGCCGATCGCAGCGATCGCTCCGAGCGGGAGCAGGGTCGCTGTACGGTGACCGAGGTCGTCACGACGGCGCGTCAGCACATCCGCGGTGAGGACGACGACGGCGATCTTCAAGAACTCCGACGGCTGCACGCTGAGCGGCCCGAGACGGATCCACGATCGGGCACCGTTCACCGTGGTCCCGATCTCCGGGGCGAATGGCGCTGCCATCGCTGCGACCGCCAGCACCATGATAGGGATCACGAGGCGCTGCCAGCGTCGATAGGAGATCTTGACCATGGCGATCAGCCCGACGGTTCCGAGCCCCGCCCACAGCGCCTGCTTGGCGAAAACCCCGTAGGGCGACCTGCCGAGGTTGGCTTCGGTCACCGCCGATGCCGAGAGCACCATGACCAGGCCCAACATGACGAGCACCGAGACGACGCCGGCAATCGCGTAGAACGTTCCCGGGGGCGCGCCGAGCACTTCGGCGTGGGTGCGCACGCTTGTGGTTGCGGCGCGGCGAGTTGCCCGCCGACGCCGAGGAGGCGACGGTGGCGTCGCTCCGTGGAGGCGCTCGAGTGTTGCCCGTCGTCGGTCGTCGACGCTGATCGTGCTGGTCATGCGGGGCCCCTGTGGTTGGTGACGCTGGATGGTGTCTCGGTACCCGACAACGAAGCGGCGAATCGGTCGCGCACCAGTGATCGGAAGTGGTCGCCGCGGGCTTCGAACCCGCTGTACTGATCGAAACTCGCGCAGCCCGGCGACAGCAGCACGGTGGCACCGGGCCGTGCGATCTCGACCGCACGTCCGACCGCTTCGACGAGGTCGGCGACGATCTCGACGCGCCCGACCTCGCCGAACGCTCGCGCTACTGCGGCGGCAGTATCTCCCATGGCGATGACCGCATCGATGCCAGCGACATCAGCGGCCATCTGGGCGAGGTCGACGCCCTTGTCGTAGCCGCCCGCGATCAGCACCAGGTCGTCGAACGATCGGATGGCGGCCAACGCCGCGTGTGGCGTGGTCGCCTTCGAATCGTTGAACCATGCGACGTCGTTCCAGGTGCCGAGGTGTTCGAGGCGATGTGGCGGCCCGGTGAACGTTGCGAGTGCTGTGAGGATCGCCGACGCGTCGGCGAGACCGCTCTCGAGGATCAGCGCCGATGCGGCCAACGCGTTGGTGATGTCGTGAGGCAGGCTCCGCCTCATCGTCTCGACGGCCACGATGGCGCCGCTCGGTCCGACGAGGTGGCCGTTCTCGACCCGGTAGTCCGCACCGCTGGCGCCGAAGCTCACCCGGCGCCCGGGCGCAGCGTCCAGTCGACGCATCACGATCGGATCGTCGACGAAGCCGACCGCCACGTCGTTGGCACGCTGGTTCGCCCACACCTGCGCCTTCGCCGCCTCGTAGGTGTCCATCGACCGGTGCCAGTTCAGGTGATCGGGCGCGAGGTTGAGCCAGGCCGCCGCCTCGGCACGGAAGCTCGGTGTCCAGGCGAGACGAAAACTTGTGCACTCGACGACGAATGCGTCGAGATCGAGTGCGATCGCATCGACCAGCGGCGTCGAGGTGTTCCCGGCGTCGACCGTTCGCACGCCGCCGGCGCGCAGCATCTCGACCGCCATCAGCGTCGTCGTCGTCTTGCCGTCGGTCCCCGTGATCGCCAGCATCGGACGTGGGCCGCCGGGTCGGGACTGTTCCCAGCGGTACGCCAGCTCGATCTCGGACACCACTTCGACGTCGGCGGTGATCGCTGTCGTGATCACGGGGTGCGATTCGGGCACGCCCGGCGACGGGCACACGACGTCGCACGTCGAGATCACGCTGCGCAACGTTCGGTCGTCGGGTAATTCGAGCAGTTCGACGTCGAGTCCAGCAGCGATACCGCGCCGGTGGTCGTCGACCTCGTCGTCGGCGACGACCACGTCGTAGCCATGCCCGAGCAACGCCCGCACGGTCGCCTCGCCGGCAACGGCCAGACCGTGCACGAGCGCTCGACTCACGGCTGGACCTGGGTGGTGAAGTCGGCGATGAAGATCGCGAGCGCAGCGGCGACACAGATCGCCGAGATCAGCCAGAACCTGATGATCACCGTCGTCTCGGGCCACCCGATCAGCTCGAAGTGGTGATGGATCGGTGACATGCGAAAGAGCCGCTTCGTCCGGCCGGACGCCTTGAACACCGCCATCTGGATGGCGACCGAACCCGCCTCCATCACGTAGATGCCACCGACGAGGACGATGAGGAGCGTGACGTTCAGCGTGAGCGCACAGAACGCCAGCGCCGAACCGAGGGCGAGCGCGCCGACGTCACCCATGAAGATCCTCGCCGGTGCGGCGTTCCACCACAGAAAACCCAGACAGCCACCGGCGAACGCCGCTGAGAACACACCCATGTCGAGCGGGTTGACAACCGTGCTGTAGATCTCCGGATTGCGGAACGCCCAGTACGAGATGATCGTGAACGCCCCGAAGCCCATCAGTGCCGCCCCAGATGCGAGACCGTCGAGGCCGTCGGTGACGTTGACGGCATTGGTGGTCGCCCAGATGATCATTCCGGCCCAGATCACCCAGACCGCGGTGGGCACCTCCAGCCCGACGGACCCACGGGTGACGTTGATCGTCTCGGAGATGCCGGTGCCGACGACCAGCCACCACGCCATCGCGATGCTGGCGAGCATCGTGATGTAGTTCTTCTGCTTCCAGAAGATGCCGCGGTTGTGTCGCTTGCGGACCTTGATGTAGTCGTCGAGGAACCCCATCAGCGCCATGAAGAGCACGCCGACCCACACGATCATCGTCTGGTCGGAGAAGGCGAGCCCTGGCCGGATGTGGGCAACGAGCCACCCGACGAGTGCGGCGCCGACGATGGCGATGCCGCCCATCGTGGGCGTGCCCTGCTTGGGCATGTGGTGATCGGGGCCGTGGTCCTCCTTGCCGAGGATCGGTTGACCCTGGCCGCGCTGGCGGAAGAACACGATGAGATAGCGCGTGCCGAACAGCGACACGAGCATCGAACTCGCGCCGGCCAGGATGATCGCGATCACCTCAGCGCCTCCATCAGCTCGCGCGCGACGACCCGATCGTCGAAGTCGACGACGTGATCGGCGAATTCCTGTGTCGTCTCGTGTCCCTTTCCGGCGATCACCACGACGTCGCCGGCCGTCGCCGAGTCGATCGCCTCGGCGATCGCTGTTCGGCGGTCGACAATCGAGACGATCTCGGCCGACGCGTCAGCGTCGACGCCGCCGACGATCTCGGCGATGATCGCCTCCGGCGACTCCTGGCGCGGGTTGTCCGAGGTGACGATCACCCGGTCCGCTCCCCGACCTGCCACCGAACCCATCTCGGGCCGCTTCGCGCGATCACGATTGCCGCCACAGCCGAAGACGACGATCAACGAACCGGTCGCTCCGACGACAGCGCGAGCAGCCTCGAGGAGCCGCTCGAGGCCGTCCGGTGTGTGGGCATAGTCGACGATCACGGTGACATCGTCGTCACTGCGCCCGGCAGGCTCGATCACCTCGAATCGTCCCGGCACCGGGGCGACCGTCGCCACGCCAGCGATCGCCAGGTCCGGATCGATCCCCAGTTCCACCGCAGTCGTGAGCGCGGCCAGCGAGTTGGCCACGTTGAAGTCGCCACCGATGGGCACCTCGACTTGCCGCCCGCGCCAGACGTACCGATGAGCTGCCGCCGTGACCTCGATCTCCGACACCTCGGCGCGACGGTAGGTGACGATCCGGAACGCGCGCTCGGCGAGATCGGAGTGCACCGTGTCGGCGATCAGTTGGCCGTAGGTGTCGTCCGCGTTGACGATGCCCAGGCCGGCGAACTCGGGGGTGAACAGCCTCGCCTTGGCGCGGAAGTACTCCTCCTGCGAGCCGTGCAGATCGAGGTGATCATGGCCGAGGTTGGTGAACACGACGGCGTCGAACTCGGTGCCGTCGACGCGGTGCATCGCCAGCGCATGCGACGACACCTCGAGCACTGCAGCCGACTTGGCGTCGTCCACGAACCCGCGCAACACCGATTGGAGGTCGGGGGCCTCGGGCGTCGTGCGAGCCCCGTGGAGCGTCCCGACGACCCCGCACGCCCGACCAGCTGCCTCGAAGATCGCCGCCAGCAGGGCCGCCGTCGTCGTCTTGCCGTTCGTGCCGGTGATGCCCAC
>JBGTCW010000593.1:0-4878 GCA_041748635.1 Ilumatobacteraceae bacterium
GACTCGCCGCCCGGGCCGACCATCTCCCCGATCAGCTGTCCGGCGGCGAGCAGCAACGCCTCGCCTTCGCCCGGGGAGCGGTCGGCGCGCCCGCCGTGATCATCGCCGACGAGCCGACCGCCGAGCTCGACACGGTGAGCACCGACCGAGTCCTCGATGCGATCGAGCGGCTGTCGGAGGAGGGGATCACGGTCCTGGTGGCGACCCACGACCAACAGGTCTTGGAGCGGGTTGACGAGGTCGTCATGTTGCGCGACGGCTCGATCGCGTCGGTCACCGACTCCGGGGGCGAGCTGGCGGTGATCGATCACGCCGGGCGGATTCAGCTTCCGCCAGAAGTTCGTGGGCACTTCCCCGATCGGCGGGCCCGCGTGTCGTGGGACGCTGAACGTCGGACGTTCACCGTGGAGGAGCCGTGACGGTCGTCGTTCGGCTCGTCGACGTGACGAAGCGGCATCACCGCGGGCGCGAGATCGTGACTGCGGTCGACCACGTCTCGCTCGAGTTGGTGTCGGGCGCAATGATCGCGTTGGTCGGGCCGTCTGGTTCCGGCAAGACGACACTGCTCAACCTGATCGTCGGCGGCGACATGCCAGACGAAGGTGTGGTCGACGGCCCGGCCGATCGGGCGGACTGGTCGCAACTGGCGATCGTGCCGCAGACGCTGGGCCTGCTGCCCGAACTGACGTTGGGGGAGAACATCGGCTTTCCCCTACGCCTCGGCGCTCGTGCTGTGACCGACCCCAGCGAAGCGATGGAGCTGCTCGGGATCGGCGCGCTCGCCGACCGTCCGCCACGGGAGACATCGTTGGGTGAACAACAGCGGGCGGCGGTGGCGCGGGCGCTCGTGACGTCGCCGACGCTCATCGTCGCCGACGAACCCACCAGCCACCAGGACGAGGCGAACACCGACCGGGTGACCGCCGCGCTCGCCGCAGTCGCGGCCACGGGCTCGTGCGTGTTCGTTGCCACCCACGACAACCGGATGCTCGATCGCTGCGACTTCGTGCTTCGGATGAGCGACGGCGTGGTCATCGCTGGGCGGCGCGGCGAACGATTGGGCGCAACGGAGGGCGTCGCTGCCGAGTGAGGACGCAAGGCAACCCGCGATATCCGGCGGAGCACGTCAATGGGTTGCGTCAGATCTGAAGCGACGCAGGCCGTTCGTCTCGCTCAGGGTTTGCTGGCGGCGCCGAAGGAACGACCGTTCGGACTCATTGGTGCTGCACTCGATCGCCCGGTCCAGTGCGACGGCCGCGTCGTCGGACCGATCGAGTCGGGCCAAGACGTCGGATCGAGCCGTGTGGAAGTAGACGTAGCCGTCGACGTCACCCACGAGGTCGTCCGCCTGCGCAATCGCATCGAGCGCGACGAGTGCAGCGGCGGGCCCGTCGACGCGGTCGACGGCAATGGCCCGGTTGAGGGCGACCAACGCACTGGGCTGGCGCCGTAGGAGCACGTCGTACAGGCGCAGGACAGCATGCCAATCGGTGGAATCGAAGGTCGGTGCAGTGGCGTGCAGGGCAGCGATCGCCGCTTGTAACTGAAAGGCTCCACCGCGCTGGAACGAGTGTGCTCTTGCCAGCTCGGCGAGACCGCGAGCGACCATCGGTTGATCCCACAGCGACCGGTCCTGATCGGCAAGGAGGATAGGCGTGCCGTGCCGGTCGAGACGGCTGGAGCGCCGGGCATCGGTCAACAGCAACAGCGCATGGAGCCCTGCAACTTCCGGATCGTTCGGGACGAGCTTGCTGAGGAGTTCAGCGAGCCAGATCGCTTCTTCGCAGAGATCCCCTCGGATGAGTGCCGTGTCGGTCGCGCTGGCATGGCCCTCGGTGAAGATCGACGAGATCACCTCGCACACGACACCAACGCGCTCGGCGAGGATGTCCAGACTCGGTGTGCCGAAGGGAATTCGTGCGGAGCGGACCTTCGACTTGGCGCGGGTGATTCGCCGCGTCATCGTCTCCTCGGACACCAGGAAGGCACGGGCGATCTGAGGCGTCGAGAGTCCGGCCACGATTCGCAACGTCAGGGCGACCTGCGCCTCCGGGGGGAGGGCGGGGTGGCAGCAACCGACCAGAAGAGCGAGTTGATCGTCGAGCGTCTGTTCGCCGTCGAGGTCGAGGTGCGAGTCCGAGCTGTCCGAGATGGTCGTCGCGACGTCAGCGGCCAACGCGGGCAGGCGATCCTCGAATCGCCGCATCCTGCGGATCTGATCGATGGCTTTGCGTCGGCCGGTCGTGACCAACCAGGCACCTGGTCGGTCAGGGACTCCATCGGTGGGCCATCGCGTCGACGCCTCGATGAACGCGTCCTGTGCAGCGTCTTCGGCGATGGTGAGGTCGCCGACGTCGCGCATGAGGGTGGCCACCAAACGTGGCCACTCGCTGCGGAAGACGTCGTCGACACTCATCACATCGTCAGCAGACTGCGTCGGCCGGGCTCGTCACCCGTCGAACTCCATGACCGGTCGGACCTCGATCGTGCCGAAGTGTGAGTTCGGGATCTTCGCTGCCCAGTCGAGGGCTTCGTCGAGGTCGGCGACATCGATCACGTAGTACCCACCGATGACTTCCTTCGACTCGATGAACGGCCCGTCGGTGACGATCCGCTTGCCGTCGCGAACCTGGACGGTGCTCGCGGTGTCGGCGCCCTGGAGTGCTTCGCCAGCGACCAAGGCGCCCGCCTCGGCGAGGGCCTGGCTATACGCAGCCCATTCACCCATGTAGGCGCCGAAGGCTTCGTCGTCCGGCGTTGGCTCGTCGGCAGGGTTGCTTGCGAGGAGGAGCATGTACTTCATGTGGTGACGTCCTTTGTGTTGGTGATCATTGTTGATTGTCACAGACACGACGAACGGCGAATCGAGATTCGGACACATGTGCCGACTTCCGGACGGCTGCTCTACCCGAGCTCGTCGACACGCGCTGCTGCCCAACGGGAGATCTGGTCGCGGATGGTGTCGGCGATTCGCTGTTCGTCGACGGTGAGATGAGACTCGCTCGCGGCATCCCCAAGTGCGTCGGGGAGGCGCTCCGCGAGCGCCGTGATGCGTGCGTGTGCCTCGTCGGATCCGAGACCGAGTGAGCGGGCCATCCGCTCCCAGTGCCGGCGTTGGACGAAGGAGGGGCGGTACTCACCGCCAATCCTCTGTGCCATGCGCGCCTTGCGGGGGTGGTCGAGATGCGGAAGCGCGGACGCGATGTCGTACAGCGGAGCCAGGCGCACCTGATGGCCACTCATCAGCAGCGAGTAGTTCTTGGCGTGGCCGTCTGTGGCGAGCACGAGCCAGTTGTAGACGAGGGCGTCGAAGAACCGGGCCACATCGCGTTCTCCGGCGACTTCACGGATGAGGCGACCGAGTTGTTCGGAGCCTGGGCCCCCGTCGACTTCATACTTTCGGTCGGGGTGGACCCCCAGTGCTTGGCACAGGTCTTCCTGATGGACCCGCACGATGGCACCGGAGTCGTCGACGATCCTGTCATAGCGTTCGACCACGAGTGCCCGCTCTCCTCCGAAGGTACGGATCGACGTCGTCGCAGCGATCAAGCCAGCGCGTCGAGCGGCAGCGAGGCAGAGATGTTCGTTGAGGTCGACGTCATCGAGCCCGCCGATCGCAGGCTTGACGATGTGAGTGGTCGGCGTTGCACCGGAAGGAATACCCCACCTGTCAGCTGACTGGTCGTAGAGAAGAGCGATCTTCGCTTGGGCACCCGCAAGGCTCCATCGCCCTTCTGGGTGCGGGCGCCACGTCGTTGTGTCGCGTCGCAAGTCACGGAGGAACTGAGCGACGTCGTCGTCGCTGAGCCACTCGACGGCGCCCGGCCGTGACTCCTCAGGTGTTGCGTCCGGAGCGACGTACTGAGCCCCTCCGGCGACATCGCCGCCGACACCGTGCAGGAGTCCGGCAATGTCGGTCGGGGAGCAGCCGAACTCACGCGCCCACCGTTCGAGTACGCGGTCGTTGTCCGGCAACAGACCCCACAGGTACGGGTGGACTGTTGCGTGCAGGTAGGGCGAGATGCGCAACGGCATCGACACCGACAGCGGCGTCGATCCCGGTCCAGCGGCGTAGTCGGGGTCGTACTGCAACCGGAGCGTTCGCCTGTCGGTGGCGTCGAGCGTGCCGACGAGTTGCCCACCCATGTGCACGGCCAGGTTGGTCACGGCTCGTCACCGAGCAGTCGATCGAGATCGATCCCCGTGTGCTGGGTCTGTGCATCACCGAGGTTGGCGACCATTCCGAGTGCTGCGACGGCCCGGAGCGCTGTCCCGAGCTCTACGGACGCCTTCCCCTGCTCCAAGGAGATGACCCATTGCCGGCTCACATCAATCCGGTCGGCGAGCTCGGCTTGTGTCCAGCCCTTCTGGAGTCGCGCATCGCGGACCGCTGCGCCGAGGTCACGTGCGGTTCGCACAATCATGATGTCAGCGTACGAGGACATCTCGTTGGTGTCAACGATCGATGACATCTCACAGAGGTCCGCGAACGCTGACATCGTGGACGTTCCTTCCTCATCGATCTCGAGGCGCCCGTTCGGTGATCGAACCTGCTCGGGCCGTTGTGGTCTGATGGGTCGGTGAGCGACGACGATCGTGATGCGATCTGGCGTTCGGACGATGTGCCGGTGCCGCCTGCGCCCGCTCATTCCGAGGCGCCTGTCGATCGACCCACGGCACCGGACGAGATCAGCTTCGACACGTTGAACGCCGAGGACGAACCGTCTCCTCGCCGTCGCGGCTCCGCGACCGTGATCGTCGCCGCAGCGATCTCGGCGGTGCTGGTCGGTGCGGTGGTGGTGGGCGTCGTCGTGAGCGGCTCGGACGACGCAGCGGCTCCGGCTCCACCGACGTCGGTGCCGAGCACGACAACACCCG
>JBGTCW010000594.1:0-1860 GCA_041748635.1 Ilumatobacteraceae bacterium
TGGGTGCCGGGAACGACGACGGTCGTGGAGGAGGTGCTCGTGGTCATACGGTCGTTGGTTCCTGCGCACAGGCTACCCGGCGCCGCCTGCGCGGTGGCACCCGATTCGCGCTGTGGGTGCTCCGATCCGGCGCGGAGGGAGCACTACGTTCGAGCGGTCGTCATGAACGCCTCGCCTCTCCACCGTCGTCGCCTGTCGCGGCCCCCAGCGCTCGTCGCCGCGGCTCGCACTGCGGTCGTCCTCGGCGTGCTGACCCTGGTCGCATCGTTCGGCGGCCCGGCAGTCGCTCATCCAGCTGCCCCACCTCCACCGCTGTCCGAGGCGCCCGTCACCCTCCGCCCACTCGCCGACGCCGTCGACATCCGCTTCGGTGCCGCCACAGATCTCGAGGCACTGGCTGACGAGTCGCACCGGCAACTGCTGAGCGACCATGTCAACCTCGTGTCCACCAGCGGCGACCTCTCGATGGCAGCCGTCCAACCGCAGCCCGGCTCGTTCGACTTCACCGCGGCCGAAGCGGTGGTCGACTTCGCGGCCGACAACGACATGTCCGTTCGTGTCCACCAGTTGATCGATGGGACGGTCCCCGAGTGGGTCAGCAGCGCGAGCTGGACCGCCGAGACGCTCGGCGACGTGTTGCGTGACCACGTGACCGTCGTCGTCGAGCACTTCCGTAGCCGGAATCCGGGCATCGTCACACAGTGGGACGTCGTCGGCGACGCCTTCCTGCCCGACGGAAGCCTGCGACCGACGATCTGGCAGCAGGTGATCGGCGACGATCACCTCCGCATCGCGTTCGAGGCTGCCCGCGCAGCGGATCCCGACGCCGCTCTGTTCTACGACGACTTCTACGACGACCTCAGCGTTACCCAGGATTCGGTGGCGTCCGGGGTTGCGATCGTCCCCGGCGCGAACGCCGAACGAACCACCTGCGATGCGGTCGACAAGTGTGTCGGCGTACGAGACACCGTTGCAGCGCTCGTCGGAGCAGGCGTACCGATCGACGGGATCGGCCTGCAGGCGCACCTCTTCTCGCCGGACCCGGCCGACTTCTCGCAGTTCACGTCGTGGGTCGGCGACCTCGGCGTGTCATGGGCGGTCACCGAGTTCGACGTGCCCCTGCCGGTCACCGAGATCGACAGCGCCGAGGGATTGGCGTTCCAGGCCACCGTGTACGCCGACGCATTGGCCGCGTGCGCCGATGCGTCGACGTGCGACACCTTCGTGACCGCTGGCATCAGCGATCGGTTCTCGCCGATACCCGACGAGACCGGCGGCGCGTTCGGCGGCGCACTCTGGTTCGACGGCGATGACGCGGCCAAGCCCGCGTTCGACGCCATGGCCGGCGTGTTCCTCGCACGAACGGCATCGACCGCCGTGCCCACCACCATCGCGCCGACCCCGATGATCGACGTCACGACGACGTCGGCGGCGCCCGAGACCGTCGGATCGTCAGGCGGCGACGTGCCGGTGGCAGCGATCGCGATCGGGATCGCTGCCGTCGTGCTCGTCTCTTTCGTCGTGCTGCTCAGCCGTCGCCGGGCTGAGCCGTGACAACAGCTCGGGGCGTTCGCCGAGTGGTCGGCCCCTCGTCGACAGTCAGTTGACGGCAAGGGCTGCGAGGGTGAGCGCGACGATCTCGTGGCGGTCCATCACCGCGCCGCGGGCGCGGTGCGTCTCGTTGTCAGGGATCGCCGCCACGACGTCGTTCGCGTTGGCCCGCAGGTCGAGGCCGGCCTGACCCCAGGGAGGTTCTGACCCTTCGAGGTACCCGTGGATCGTGGCAGCGATGGTCGGGGCGTCTCGTGCGAGGAGCACCGGTGCCGCTTCGAGCGTTCCGTCGAGCGCACCCCAGTGACG
>JBGTCW010000595.1:0-15112 GCA_041748635.1 Ilumatobacteraceae bacterium
CATCGGGGAATCGAGCACGGCATCGATGACCCACTGGAGCCGCAGCCACTCGGCGAACCAGGTGATGACACCTTCGCTGTTGAGGATCTGGCGCCAGGACAGCACACGGACGATGTAGCTCGACCAGAGCGGCATCAATACGAGCACGAACAACACCGCTTTCGTTTTCGACGACGCCACCTTTGCCATGTAGTAGCCGACGGGCATCGCGATGACTGCCGCGCCGAGGGTGACCAATGCCGCCATCACCACCGTTCGCATCACGATGTCACGCGTCAACGGGTTCCACATCGACCGCCAGGTGTCGAGGGTGAGGCTGGTGTCGATCTTGCCGGTAAAGCTGTCGAGGGAGTAGAAGCTCTGGATGAGGAGTGCTGTCAGCGATCCCATGTAGACCACAACGAACCAAGCCACCGGGATGGCGAGCACGAGCGCCAGCCGCAGGCGCGGGCGACGGTAGAAGAAGCTCGAAACTCGGTGACCCAGCGTGCGGTGCGTCGGGATTGACGGCGTGGAACTCATGAAAGCGGTTCTGTCGATGAAGCGAGATGGCGGGCCGAGGACCTCCCGGCCCGCCAGTGGCTCACATGTTCAGGATCTTCTGATATTCCTCGACCCACGTGCTGTAGGGCACACAGGTACCTTCGGGCTGGTCACCGAAGCAGTTGGACTCGGGCGTCTTCCAGAACGCGATCTGATCGAATTTGTCGAAATTGTTGGTGGTACATCCATCGGGACCGAGCAGTTCGCTGGCCTCGCACGCCGCGGGCACCGAGGGCGCCGTGCCGAACCACGCCGACACGTCACCTTGAACCTTCGGGTTCAGTGACCACTCCATCCACGCGTAAGCACAGTTCGGGTGCTCAGCCTCCGAGTGGAGCATGGTCGTGTCGGCCCATCCGGTTGCCCCTTCCTCGGGGATCACGCTGGCGATCGGCTGATCGTCGGCCGCGAGCAGGTTCACCTGGCACGGCCAGGTGCCACTCGCCACTGCCGAGCCGCTCGTGAAGTCCTCCATCTGGACGAACACGTCGTGCCAGTACCTGTTCACCAGCGCGTTCTGCTGCTCGAGCAGGGCAATCGACGCGTCGAACTGCTCCTGGTTGAGGGCGTAGATGTCATCGATACCGAGCTCGGGCGATTGAACCTTGAGGTACTGGGCTGCGTCGGCGATGTGGATCGGGCCGTCGTAAGCCTGAACTCGGCCGGCGTTCGACTCTCCGTCGGGGAGGGTCTGCTCCTCGAAGACGACATTCCACGACGTGGGTGCTTCGGTGAACACGTCGGTGTTGTACATCAAGACGTTCGAACCCCAGACATACGGGGTCCCGTAGTGCTCACCGTCGACGAAGTGCCACGGCGCTTCCTTCAACCGCTCGTCGATGGTGTCGTAGCTCGGGATCCGGGAGAGGTCGACTGGCTGCACGGTCTCGCCGCGAATGAGCCGCAGGCTCGCATCCCCTGATGCGGTGACGAGGTCGTACTCACCGCTGCTGCCGGTCATCAGCGACACCATTTCGTCGGACGTCGCTGCGGTCTTGACGGACACCTTGCAGCCGGTTTCGTCCTCGAACTGGGTCACCCAGTCGTACGCTGGATCGGTCTCGCCGCGCTCGATGTAGCCGGCCCAGGCGATGATCGACACTTCGCCCTCGCCTCCCTCGAGCGCCCCGCCACCCGTCGTTTCCTCGGTGGCCGTCGTGTCAGCTGCAGCGGTGTCGACAGGTGCCGCGGTGTCGACAGGTGCCGCGGTGTCGTCGCTTGCCGAGTCGTCGTCGCTCCCGCACGAGGCGACGACGAGTCCCCCGAGCATGACGACCGCTAAGGCACGTCGCGTGATTCTCATGATGCTGTTCCCCCTGGTTCAGGTGTGTTGGTTGAAAGCTCGTCGACGCCCACTGGTCGGAGGGCATCTGGCGAGAACGAGAGGCGCACGGCTCGATCCGTGGCACCGAAAACTGGGCCGGGTATTCCCTCGGTGTTCTGCGAGACGACGACGAGGTCGATGCCCGGGTCGACCTCCACCCGGTACCGGGTCAGCGATCCGAGGAACACCGCGTCGCGCACGACACCATCGACCGAGAGATGGTCAGCGGGCGGCTCCTCCCAGGGATCCAGGATCCGGATGCGCTCCGGACGGAGGCTGTGGGCGTGAGGTGTGCCGGTGAGCCGCTGTGCGAGGTCGTCCACCACGAAGTTTGACGTCCCGAGGAAGTCGGCGACGAACATGCTGCCGGGCTCCTCGTAGACCTCCGAGGGCACACCGACCTGGTCGATACCGCCATTGCTGAAAACAGCGAGACGGTCGCTCATCGTGAGTGCCTCCTCCTGGTCGTGGGTGACGTACACGAAGGTGATCCCCACCTCGCGCTGGATGCGCTTGAGTTCGGTCTGCATCTCATGGCGCAGTTGGAGGTCGAGCGCTCCGAGTGGCTCGTCCAGCAGAAGTACCCTCGGACGGTTCACCAGCGCCCGGGCCAACGCGACGCGCTGGCGCTGCCCGCCGGAGAGCTGTCCGGGCTTGCGCGCTTCGAACCCCGTGAGGCGGACCATCTCGAGGGCGGCGCGAACTCGTTCGACCGTCTCACCCTTGGCGACCTTCTTCACCTTCAGCCCGTACGCGACATTCTGCTCGACGGTCATGTGCGGGAACAGGGCGTAGTCCTGGAAGACCGTGTTGACATCGCGCTCGAAGGGTGGCTGGTCGGACACGTCGACGCCGTGCAGTTCAATCAGCCCGCTCGTCGGGCGCTCGAACCCTGCGATGAGCCTCAGGCAGGTCGTCTTGCCCGAACCGGACGGGCCGAGCAGCGAGAAGAACTCGCCGTCGGCGATGTCGAGCGTGATCTGGTCGAGCGCGACGACATTTCCGAAGGTCTTGCGAAGTCCGACAAGCCGGACGGCGGGCGCTTCAGTCAACCGCGTCTCCGTTGACGCGGTCATCGCCTCCGTCACTACGTGCTCCTTACGTCCCCCGATGGAGCTGGCGCTCCCCCTGCCGGCGGATGATAGACGACCCAGGTCGGTCATGCGTTCATTCCCCTGCGTCGGGACGAGACGCCTCCTCGCGCGGTTGGCCGTCATCATCAAGGGGATCAATGGTGTGACTGGGACAGTCAGGAGGAACCCGGCCCACAGGCCGACTGCCTCTGACTCGTTCGAACCGGCTCACACCTCAGGTTTGTGCAACACACGACATGTCGACCCCTGGCCTCCATGCGCACCAACGACCTACCGGCGATCACCTGCACGGCGTGACCGAATACGCGCTTGCCCTCCACCCGAGTGGCTCATCTCTGTCTTGTCCACCACCCAGGACCGACCGCCCCAAAGAACCCCCTGACACACATACGCGCATCGAAGTGTTGGACCCTTGGCTCGATCGCCCCACCGCATGATCACTTCGGCCCCAGCCAAGCAGCGCCCTTCACAGATTATTACCCGCTGGGTGCACGAATCGTTACGTTTCGTTACGCTCAACCCCGTGACCGTTGTCGGGAAGGGCGGCCGTCCACGGAAGTGGCGTTCGGACACAGATCGCGTGCGTGCGTACCGAGCGCGGCAGCGAGGCGTGGAGGAACCACCCACCGTCGACGAGGCACTCGACGCAGGCGACGACGCAGCAGTTGCATGGAACCGTGTACGTGAACTGGAGTCCGCCGTTGAAGCGCTACGGCGGGACACAAAGCTCTCGAAGGTGTCGGCACGCGAACCGCACAAGGCGCTGGATCACGAGCGAGTTCGATTTGGATGGATCAACGAGGAGAACATTCGGCTCAGCTCCGAAATCGAGGAGCTCCGAGCCGAGCGGGACGCGCTCGAAGAAGCGCGCGTCACTCCTCTCGAGGCCGGGAAGAGTCTGTCCACGCCGGCCGCGGGGAACAATGCTCCGAACCGGGCGCAACGCCGGCAGGCGGAACGTCGCCGGGGCGCTCGACCTGAGCCGAGCCACACACTCGACCACACACATCTGACCATGGGAGTGACGAATTCGAGGTGGGAGCGATCGGGCCAGTCGGTGGTAGCGGCGAGTGGGTCATCTCGACCATTGGTGGTAGCGATCGAGTGAGTCATGTTCCGGAAAGTACGGACATGAGCAACTCCGACGAACACACCCACCGATCCACCTACACCGTCGGGGAAGTCGCGCGGATCCTCGGAATCTCGCGAACCACCGCCTACGAATGTGTGAGACGCGGCGAGACCCGGGTGCAGCCACGTGTCGACGAAGTCGCGGACTCTCAGATCCGTTGGCGCGACGAAGTCCTGACGGCGGTGGGCGTCGATCGCAGTCGCCAGCGCTTCTTGCGCTTCCTTCTTCGTCGAGTACGACTTCTTCGACTGCCGGCGACGGTCACCTTCGAGCCACGACACGTGCACCACCCACGGCTTCCTGCGGTCGTCGCGCCGGTACACGGTGCCGTTGGCCATGGGTTCCCCTGGAGCAATCGGTCGAAATTCTGCTACCCAAATGCTACCCAAACGGCGATTTCGGGTCAATCGTTGCGAGCCGCAAACGATCTACCAGGTGTTATGTGGCGCCCCTGGCAGGGATCGAACCTGCGACACACGGTTTAGGAAACCGATGCTCTATCCACTGAGCTACAGGGGCGTGCCCGACCGATGGGAGCAAGCCCCCAGCGGCGGATCGCTCTCGATTGTAGGTGGCGGTGTCGCGATCGGAGCCGACGCCGACCCTCGGGCGAGGGGTTCGCTCACCAACGATTCAATTCCGCAGAAGTGGGTAGGAGTGGATTCATGCCACGAGGCCGGGCGCCGAACCACGACAGGATCCATGTGTCGCGGACAGCCGAGCCCCTAGCGTGGGCCCGACCGACATGGGCGACACACCAGCCGACATGAGCCAGAACCAATTGATCCTCGAAGCTCCCGACATGACCTCGGTGAAGCGAGCACGATCGTGGGTCGAAGAACGCCTCAGCGCAGCGACACCCGGTCGATTCTCGGAGGAAGCAGTCCTCGTCACCAGCGAGCTCGTCACGAACGCCCTCCGCCACGGCCCGACCAGCTCCTCAGTCATTGTCAGCGTCGTTCCGGAGGCCGATCGAGTGACGATCTCCGTCACCGATTCCGGCGGCGGCGTGCCAGTAGTCCAGCCTCGCGACGGCACCCGCGTCGGAGGACTGGGTCTGCAGATCGTCGAGTCGGTGGCGGTTCGCTGGGGCGTCGACGTCACGGCGGACAACACCACGGTGTGGGCGGTCGTCGCCCTCTGACCGACGTCGATGACCGCAGCGGTTACAACGCTCTGAATGCGACCACCGCAGCGTCGTCGTCTCGCGTGCTGTCCGGGCGGAGTGTCATCGACGCCCTGAGGATCTCGTGCACCAAGTCGTCGCTCGCAGCACTTCGACTGGTCTCGACGAGTTGGCGCATCCGCTCCATTCCGTCATCGATCACCTCGTTGCGCATCTCGACCAAGCCGTCGGTGTACATGACGAGCACATCACCGGGATCGATGCGTCGAGGTGTCGGTTCGGGTGCGAGTCGGTTGGCGGCGAGCCCGAGCAACGGTCGATGCCCGCACCGGAGCAGTTCGGTGCCGGTCGACGTTCGCAGTACGGGAAACGGGTGGCCCGCGTTGGTCAGCGTGACGGTGCGTTGGGCCGGGTCGAACGCGATGATCTGCGCCGTCGCGACGAAGCGCCGCCGAGCGAGGTGGGCATCGGCCTGCTGCAGCACGACATGCGGGTCGACATTGGCACGGAGAAGTTCGTGCATCACCGATTGCAGCTGCGCCATCATGACGACCGCCTCCGGCCCATGCCCGGCGATGTCGCCGATGATGAAGTGCACCCGCCCGTCACCGGCCACCACCACGTCGTAGAAGTCGCCTCCGAGGCCCACGAGATCCATGGCCGGCTCGTACCCCACCGCCAGATCCCACGTGTCGAGGATGGGAGGCGGGCTCAGCACGTCGCGCTGCAACTCGACGATCAGCCGGTGCTCCTGCTCCGTGCGCGACAAGCCCTGGAGCGTCTGCTCGGCGAGATCGGCAATCGTCTCGAGTACGGCCCGTTGGGCTTCGACCGGTCCGACCCCATCTGCGAACTCGGCGACCAGCAGCCAACGCATGTCGGACGACGACGGAGCGATGCGGGCACACAGCGTCGATGACGCCCACGTCGGCGGCGCGTCGTCCTCGTCCATGACCATCGTTCGGTCGGCACGAACTGTCGCCGCGACCCCTTCCTCGAGGACCGTTCGGACGGTCTCGGCCGTGGGCGCAGCGACCAGCTGCTCGGCCAAGGCGGCGAGCCCGGTAGCGGACGAGGCGATGATCTCGCCCACCTGGGAACGCTCGAGCGCCCCGGAGACCAGCTCGGTCAACGTTCGCCCGACCGTCTCGAGCTGGTCGAGCTCCTCGCACGGGAGCTCCTCGGCCCAGGCGAACCCGAGCGCGCCGACACTCTCACCGTTCGACGAGCACAACGGGAGGACCAGACCCGACCGCATTCCGGCGCCGCGTACGGATTTCCAGATCGCCGAGGTGTCCCTGCCAGCACCGAATGAACGGGTGACGGCATCCGACATCACGGCCAGGAGCGGGCTCGTCGCACCGTCCCACAACGATGACCGACCGATCGTGTCCACCCGAACCTCGCTCGTGCGGGTCACGAACCCGGCGCAGGTGGCACCGAGAATGTCGGCACTCGCCGAGATCGTCGCCTCAGCCACGTCATCGGGGGTGACCGCCTTGCTGAGGTTCTCGCCGAGGCTCGCCATACGGACGTTGCGCTCGGCGATGTCGCGGAGCCGCTCCGCTTGGCTGGCGTCACGCCGGGCGAGCAACACGCCGATGGCGAACAGGACAGCTGTGGCACTGCCGATCAGCAGCGGGGTCACCATGTTCGACTGCGATGCAGCGGCCCGAGCCTCGCGCTCGTCGGAGGCGTTCCATTCGAGGCGGAGTGCCGAGAACGTTGCGATCGCGCCGAGGACGGCAACCGCCACGAGCAAGGCGGCCAACGATCCCGGACGTCGATATCGATGCGGCGCAGGGGGCGTTGCGGTCACGGGCGAACTGTACCGACCGAGACGTGCGGTGAGGCCCGCCCGGCATCCTGACCGCCGCCCGACACAGGCGGACGGTTCACTCCGGCGCCACTGCGCCGTCGGTGTCCTTCGCCAGCAAGTCGTCGAGCCCGCTCAGTTCCAGCAGTCGGGCGACCGCTCGGCTCGGGCGCCGGATCACGAGAGATCCGTCGGTGGCCCTCGCTTGGTTCAGGGACTCGACGATCACCCGGAGACCGCTGGAATCGATGAAGGTGACCTCGGCCATGTCGAGCTCGATCTCTGAGGTCTGTCCGATCAGCCCTCGGAGGGCGTCCGCGAGCGTCGGCGCAGTATGCGCATCGATCTCGCCTGCAAGCCGCAATCCACCCTCGGCGGGATCGACAGAGAGCCTGGGTGCGGTATCTGCCATCACACCACGCTAACAGTCGATGGCCGGAGCGTCGGGGCGGGAATCACCCCTTCGGGTGAAATCCCTCCTCAGATCGAGCGACAGCGATAGTCCGACAGTGGACCGGGGTATTTTACCCGGGTGCTCACCGAGGACATCGACAACTCCGACAGTGCCCACCGCTCGAACCAGGCCACCGTCCTGACGATCGCCGGAGATGTCGACTGCAACCGAACGCGCGAGTTGAGCTCGTTGTTTGCCGAGTCGGGCGACGACCACTCCGTCGTCGTCGATGTGAGTGGCGTCACCTTCATCGACTCCAGCGGGTTGCGCCTGTTCCTCGACGAACACCGTCGACGCGACGAGCGAGGCCATCGGTTGGTGCTGCGCAGTCCCAGCTCCGCAATGCTGCGCCTTTTGGAGCTCACGAAGCTGGCCGACGTCTTCGCGATCGAGCGGGCGTAGGCGACGGCCCCAATCCTCAGCGAGGGCGATGCGCCGGCGCAGCGACGCTGTACTGCGTTGCGACGAGTGCCGCCTGCGTGCGGTTGGACACGTCGACCTTGCGGAAGAGGTTTCGCACGTGGGTCTTGACCGTGTCGATCGACACGTAGAGCTCGCGTGCGATCTCCGAGTTGCTCGCCCCCTGGGCGATCAGCGCCAGCACTTCGCGTTCACGAGGCGAGAGCGCACCCGATCGCGTCTCGGCGAATCCGAACTTCTCGCCGGCGTGCACTCGCTCGATGGCGCGAACGAGATCCAAGCCGGTCTCGGTCTTCGAGATGACGGCATCGATCCCCGCGTTCGCGACATCGTCCAAGAACGCCGCCGGCGCGTCCCACGTGTACAGCACGACCTTGGAGACCAGTGACTGTTCGGCAATCTCACGAACCCGGTCGAGTGAATGGCGCCGACCGGCGAACGTGTCGAAGAGCGCAACGTCGCTCGGTACGTCGGGCAGTCCACCCGCCTCGGTTTCCACGACGTGAAGCCGATCGGCGTAGGGCTCGAGCATGCGGCGCAACCCCTCCACGATGATCTCGTAGTCATTCACGATGGTCACCCGGATCGCCATGCGGCAGGTCTACCCAGCACCGCGCGGATCCACACGAGTCGTCGGCGAATCGTTCACCGACGGAGCGTTTGCGCCGTCGGGAAGCCGGGTAGTGAACGGCGATGTCGATCTCCTCACCCACCGAGATCGTCGTCGCGATCCCAGCGCGCAACGAAGCCGCGTCGATCGGTGCGTCATTGATCTCGATCGATCTCGCCGCCCGCGCCGCTGACGTCGCGACCGTTGTCGTCGTGGCCACCGACTCGTGTGACGACGGCACCGTCGATACCGCGCGAGCCGTCACGCTTCGGTGGTCCGAGCTGATGATCGTCGACGGGTCGTGGGATGCGGTCGGGGCCGCGCGTGCGGCGGCGGTGGCGTCCGGACTCGATGCGTGCATCAGCCGACCGTCACACGTCTGGATTGCCAACACCGATGCCGACTGCACCGTTCCCGTTGACTGGTTGGTGAGACAGATCGAGTTCTCGACGCACTACGACGCCGTCGCGGGGATCGTCGACCTCGAATCCGTCGGCACGCCAGCCTCGCTGTTGCGACGCTTCGCGGAGACCTATGCGATCGACGGCACGGATCACCCTCACGTCCACGGTGCCAACCTGGGCGTGGGCGCCGAGGCCTACACGGCCGCCGGCGGTTGGTGTCGACGGACCCGAGTGGGTGAGGACCATCGACTCTGGGAACGAATCGCCGGCTCCGGTCACCGAACGCTCCAAACGTCCGAACTGCGGGTGACGACCAGCGCTCGTCTGATCAGCCGCGTCGAAGGTGGCTTCGCGACCAATCTTCGCGCCCTGCTCACCGCACCGTCGGCAGCGGGCGCAACGGCGAGTGGTGCAGTCGCATGATGCCGCAGATGCGGTGCCACCCGAGCGCCCCCTTCACGCTCCCGGACGGGGTCGACAACATCGTGGTGGTCGCTCCGCACCCGGACGACGAGTCGTTGTCGACGGGTGTCCTCCTCGCCCACACCGCCATGCACGCAGTGCCGACAACGGTGATCGCCGTCACCGATGGAGAGTCGGCCTACGACGACGCCGCTGATCCGGATCTGGGCGAACGCAGGGTCAGCGAGCAGCTCGCTGCCCTGGCGCAACTCGGCCACCCTGCGGATCGTGTGGTCCGCCTCGGACTCCCAGACGGCACGCTCTCCCACGTCGAAGGTCAGCTCGCGAAGAGCATCGCCGAGCGCCTGAACTCGTCGTCGCTCCTCGTCGCTCCCTCCGCACACGACTGGCATCCCGATCACGAAGCGTGCGGCCGGGCCGCGACAACTGCGGCCGCCGCACACGCCGGTTGCCGTCACTGGTCGTCGCTGTTCTGGGCGCTGCACCATCCGGAACGCCTGATGGCGTCACGTCCCAGACTCGTCCGCGTCCCCGCAACCGCCGATCAACTGCACCGACGGCGCCAGGCAGTGGCGTGTCACCACACACAGCTCAGCCGGGAGGCCGCCGAGCCCGTGCTGCGCGCGCAGTTGCTCGCCCACCTCGAGGAGCCGGGCGAATGGTACGTGGACGAGTCATGACGACGACGCCGCACGCGACGAGCCCAGCCTTCTTCGACCGGTTGTACGGCGCGGATCTCGATCCATGGGGGTTCGCGTCCGACCCCTACGAACTGGGTCGCTACCAGTCGATGCTCGAAAATGTCCCGCAGGGTCGCTTCGCTGCCGCATTCGAGCCGGGCTGTTCCATCGGTGTGTTCACGGCGCAGCTGGCCGAACGTTGCGAGCACGTTCTTGCGGTCGACATCTCGGTCGTTGCTGTCGAGCGATGTCGCGAGCGCTGTGCAGACCTGCGCAATGTCGACGTTGCGGTCGCCGATCTCGAACCGCCGCCGGGTCGAGGCTTCGATCTGGTCGTTCTCAGCGAAGTGGGCTACTACTCCACGCGCGCTGCGCTCGCGAACACCATGGACTGCGTGAGTGACGCCGTGCGGCCGCAGGGTCGAGTCATTGCGCTGCACTGGATCGGCGAGTCGAGCGACCACACCATCTCGGGAGACGAGGTCCACGAAACCATCGGGACCGCACTGCGCACCTGGCGCCACTCCGTCGCTCGCCGAGTCAGCGACCACTCCCACGTGGGATACCGGCTCGATGTCTGGGATCGCCATGGAGGCTGACCTTCGTGCACTGCTTGCCGACGGCTCGCTCGACCTCCCAACTCCGGTGCGCGGCAACTCGACCGAGCGCCTGCGCCGACTCGCCACGATCGCCGCCGACAACCTCTGCCTTGCGCGTCTGGTCGAAGCTCACGTCGATGCAGTCGCGATCCTCGACGAAAGCGGCCGGAAACCGGCGGACGGCGTGCTGTACGGCGTTTGGGCCTCGGGAGGCGTCGGAGGCGACATCACGATCGAGGAACGATCGGGCAGACAGGTGGCGCACGGGGGCAAGCGGTTCTGCACGGGCAGCGCGATCGTCGACCGAGCGCTCGTCACGATGACGGCGAACGACCACGCTGGCGTGGCGCAGGCACTGCTCGTGGACCTCGACGCCCGCGACCCTGCACTGCGCTTCGATCTGAGCAGCTGGACCACGGATGCGTTCGCCTCGACGAACACCGGCGACTGCAGCGTCGACAACATGGTCCTGGACGACGATGACATCGTCGGAGCGCCCAACTGGTACCTCGACCGAGTGGGCTTCTGGCAGGGCGCACTCGCTCCGGCCGCGTGCTGGGCGGGTGGAGCCATCGGGTTGGCGGCGCATTGCCTGGCACAGGCAGCTGGTCGACCGTCGTCTCCACACCAACTCGCCCACCTCGGCGCTCTCGACTTCCTCATCTGGCAGCTCGACGGAGCGATCGACCACGCAGGGCGAGAACTCGATGACCCGTCAGCAGCGCCGGACGCCCAGCTTCTCGCGCATCGATTTCGATCGTCCGTCGAGCAGTCGGTGGGACTCGTGATCGACCATGCCATCCGGGCCGGCGGACCGCGTCTGCTCGCGAACGATCGGTGGGCATCCATGCGCGTCGCCGAACTGCAGCTCTACATCCGTCAGCATCACGCCGAAGCAGACCACGAGACGCTCGGGCGTCTGGCCGTCGACCGCCACACGTGACTCGTGACGAGTGTCGGAGGGCGATGCGTTCCACCGCTGCGATGAGCGAAACCTGCATATACGAGGGGGTTCGCTCACCGCAGGCAGGTCATCGGAGGAATACCTGGTCGGGGCGGCGGGTTGAGTGAGCCGTGCCCTTCTCCATCGACGCGATCACCCGACAGGCGTTCTCCACACTCAACGCCATCGTGCGCCCAGCCGTGCAAGCCGGCTTCGCCAATCCCTTCCCCCTCGGAGCTGGAGCTGTGGTGCTCGAGACCGTCGGCCGTCGTTCCGGCCTCCCTCGGCTCGTGCCGGTGC
This sequence comes from Ilumatobacteraceae bacterium, assembly GCA_041748635.1. Classification (GTDB taxonomy): domain Bacteria; phylum Actinomycetota; class Acidimicrobiia; order Acidimicrobiales; family Ilumatobacteraceae; genus Sva-07. The sequence continues at coordinate 11,869 of JBGTCW010000595.1, forward strand.
TCTCGACCCGCACCGGCGACACCCTCACCGTGAGCACGGTCCGCTCCGGGTCGCAGTGGATCCGCAACGCCGAGGCCGACGCGAACGTGGCGGTCTGGCTCGGAGGCGAGCGTCGCGACGCCGTGGCCACCGTTCGCCGTGGAGCCCTCAACACCGTCCGTCTCGATCTCGTCGATCGCGCCGCCTGACCGCAGCCGGTCGTTCCTCAGCCCCCCGATGGACCGACCGGCTCGCAATCGTTCCCACACCCGGTCGTCGAACCGGTGGAGCCGCCAGCGGCCGGGCGGTGCAACACGGCGCCCGACGGGTCGAACCGAATCGTCGACTCCCCGTCGATCACGGCGTCGCCGTCGACGATCAGGCTGTAGTCGCCATCCACCACCGGGGGATAGCACAGCGAGATCGACGGGCGGGATGACGCGTTGGCGGCGGTCCCTCGGCCGACGTCCATGACCAGCTGACCGCTGTCCCACGTCGGCGTCACGGCGACGATGTGCGGCCGGAGGTCGTCACGGACGGTCAGCAGGTACGCCCAGCCGCGCTCGGAGGTGGCGGCGACGAGATCGTCGATGGCGACAGGGATGCTCATGTGTCGAGCGTAGACCCAGCCCCACGCCCGTTCATGTTGCAGTTCGGACGCAGCGGCGCATCCGGACTGCAACGCAAACGAATGGGTGAGATTCCCGACCGATTTCGTCGGGTATTGGGTATCGTCTGGTCGACACCGATCCGAATTCACCGACAGGAGCGTCAACATGGCCGTACGTCTCGGCGACACCGCACCCGATTTCACCGCCTCGACCACGCAGGGCGAGATCAGCTTCCACGAATGGCTGGGCGACTCGTGGGGTGTGCTCTTCAGCCACCCGAAGGACTTCACGCCGGTGTGCACGACCGAGCTTGGCTACGTCGCCAAGATCAAGCCCGAGTTCGACAAGCGCAACGTCAAGGTGATCGGCCTGTCGGTCGACCCCGTCGAGAGCCACGAGCGGTGGGAGAGCGACATCGAAGAGACCCAGGGCACGGCGGTCAACTTCCCGATGATCGGTGACCCCGACCGCACGGTCGCCGACCTGTACGACATGATCCAGCCGAACGCCAGCGACACCATGACGGTGCGTTCGGTGTTCGTCGTCGGCCCCGACAAGAAGGTGAAGCTGACCCTCACCTACCCGGCATCGACCGGGCGCAACTTCGACGAGATCCTCCGCGTCATCGACAGCCTGCAGCTCACCGCCGACTACAAGGTGGCGACGCCGGCGAACTGGAAGAACGGCGAGGACGTCATCATCGTGCCGGCCGTGTCCGACGACGACGCCAAGGACCTCTTTCCGGCTGGCTGGAACGCCATCAAGCCGTACCTCCGGGTCACCAAGCAACCCAACGGCTGAACCGGTCCGGGCGATCAGAGCCAGTTGGTTTCGACCCAGGCGCGCACGGGCGCGGCGAGGTGGTCGAGGTGGCTGGCTGGATCGTCCCGGATCTGTGTCGCCGAGATCGGCACCGCGATGCGATCGGGATCGACGACGACGTGCTCGGCACCGAACCGTCGAGCCAACTCGACCACGTAGGCGTCCGACGAGAACACCGCATGAGGACCATCCTCGTGCGGCCACATCTCGGTGAACAACGCCATCCACTTCGCCCAGAGTTCCTCGTCGTCGAAATCGGTGCCGAGACGGTGCCGAAGCTCGATCACCCTCACGTCGGGGTGCAACTGAGCGAGCCACGCCGCACGCAAACTGCCGGGCGCCGCGTCGCGTTCGAGCGAGGTGTTCACGAACACCACGAGCGCGTCGCAACGCTCGGCTGCCCTCTCGATCATGTACGAGTGTCCGAGATGCGGTGGATCGAAGCGACCGACGATGAGCCCACTGCGATGCACCACCCCGTGTGACGCGGTGTTCGACGCCGTCACGCCCGACACCTCACATGACCGGTTCGCCGGCAACCCCGACGACCGATGCGAGCGTGGCGGCGACGACCCTCCAGCCGTCGCCGACGTGGCCCGCATCGAGGCGAGGGGCTTCGGACAACAGTGCCGAACGCGCCACATCGACGAACTCTCGGGCCACCACGTCGCCCGCCTCGCTCGCCGCCACGCGTGCCCAATCGAAGTGCTCGACGGCGGCCTCGAGGGCGCTCAGCTGCAGGTGAGCGGCTCCAGCAGCGACATCGGCGATGACGCGGTCGAGGTAGCTCGACCCAGGATTCGTCGACACGTGCTCGGCATCGCTGATCGACCCCGTCGGATCCCCGGTCATCGCCCTTGCCAACGCCCTGACGCACCACAGATACGGCGTCTGATCGACCACCGTTTCGAGCTCGGCGAGTGCGTCATCGGCACGGTCGACCTGGCACAGCGCCAACGCGTGGGTGATGCGCGATTCCGAGCCATCCGAGCCCATCGCGATCGAACGTGCGACGGCCTGTTCGCTGATCGACAGACCTCGGTCGCCGAGCCCGAGGTGAACGGCGGTTCCGGCTGCTGCCATCATCGGGAACGAGAGGTCGCCGAACGAGTCGCTCATGGCGAGCGACTCCTCGATGCCCCGTTCGGCCTCGTGGATCCGGCCGAGCGCCACGAGTGCGCGCATCCTCGGCGCAAGCGCCTGCACGACCCCGAACTTGTCCCCGATCTGACGGAAGCTGGACAGCGCTCGCCTCGAGAGCTCCTCGGCCTCGACGAACTGAGATGACCACAACCGAATGCCCGCGATCAGCGAGTCCATCATCGCCGGGGCCCACGGGTCGCCGAGTTCTGTTGCGTCACGTCGCACCTCGACGGCCAGCGCCTCGGCTTCCTCGAAGCGTCGTTGGTAGTAGCGCACGTAGGCAAGCAGCCCGGCCGCCCACCCGCGTCCGAACCGGTCACCCAGCAGGTCGAACTCCTGCGCCGCCGTCAACAACCTGGTCTCGGCGAGGTCGGCATCACCCGACAGGAACGCGACCCACGCCTGGTGTTGGCGAACCCAGGCCCGACCGCGTGCGTCGCCGAGCTGCTCGGTCAGCGACTCTGCCTCTCCGAGGAGCCACTCGGCGTCGCGCAACGAGCCGCCGAACACTTCGGTCAGGCCACGCTCGCGCAGCGACAGTGCGAGCTCGGGGTCGTCACCCAGTTCGCGGAAGAGGTCGACACTCCTCCCCAGCTCTCGGCGTGCGTCCGCGAGGTCGCCGTCGCGCTGGTGCAGCACTCCGAGCAGCCGACGAGCGACGCCCTCCTGGCGCCGGTCGCCAGCCGCGA
>JBGTCW010000596.1:0-1939 GCA_041748635.1 Ilumatobacteraceae bacterium
GGTTGCAATCGCGGGCGACATCACCGACGGCGCGTTCGTCGACGACCTCGCGGAGCGTGCTGCCGCTGAGCTCGGCGGACTGACGCTGTGGGTGAGCAACGCCGGCGGCGCGGACGACCGCACGCCACGGCATCTCGCCGACATGCCCGACCGCCAGTGGGACTACCAACTCGACGTCAACCTGCGCGCCGTGTTCACCGGAGCGCGTGCAGCGGCGCGGGTGATGGAGGATGGCGCATCGATCATCAACATCTCGTCGACGGCTGCGCTGAAGGCCTCACCGAACAATGGCCCCTACGCGGTGGCCAAGGCCGGTGTCGACAGCTTGACGAAGACGTTGTCGATCGAACTGGCGCCGCGTGCGATCCGGGTCAACGGCATCGCGCCCGGGCCTGTGCCCACCGAGGTGTTCATGGAGTTCTTCGGTGCGACCGACGACGACCTCCCTGGCCTCGCGAAGAAGCTGGGAGTTCCGCTCGGACGGCTCGGCACGCCGGAGGACGTGGGCAACGCGGTGGTGTTTCTCGCATCGCCGGCCGCGTCGTGGATCACCGGACACACCATCGTCGTGAACGGGGGGAGCCGCTAGCGGCACGCGGGTGACTCGCTCAGGTCGAACGGGTCAGCGATCGGATCGTGTCGTGGAGGTGCTGGTTCCCGGACTCGTTGCGGCCGAACACCACGTGGCCGTCGCCGATCGCGCCGAGCGCGTCGTTGATGCCGAAGATCGTCGCGCAATCCTCGTCTCTGACGACCGATTCGTACGTGAGGCGCTTCTCCTCGGCAACCGACACCAGCGTGCCCCCGACGGGCTCTCGGTAGTACTGGAACTGGACCGTGGTCGAACGATCGACGGTCGGGCCGGGCAGGAGTTTGCTCAGCATCAACGTGTCGCCGTGGCCGCCGGAGATCGACACGTTGGGGAAGACGTAGTGCACGAGGCTCATGTACTCAGCGATCTGGGCGGGATCGACAGGGTTCGGCGCGTCTCGTGTCGCCTTGGTGGCGAAGCCGATGCGCACGTGCGGTCCGAAGAAGTCGTAGGTGTTGCGGTTGGTGATCGCCTTGCGCCCGATCGTGTTCCGGTGCAGGTACCCGATGTGGTAGCCGTCGAGATACCCGTCGGCGGCGAGCTTCCAGTTCGGGCTGGCGATCGTCGTCGGCACGCGGTACGGGTACAGCTCGTCGAGTCGCAACGCATCGAGTGACTCGCCGAGTTCGCCGAGCCATGCGTCGAGATCGAGCGTGGCCTCGGGATCGAGCGAGGCGAACACCGCGCCGTGGCGCTCCTCGGTGGGGAGCTCGACGAGGCCGCTGACGTCGACGTCACCGAAGGAATCGTCGCCGGGGACGTTCACGAGGTGGCCCTGGTTGTCGTAGCTCCAGGCGTGGTACGGGCAGGTGAATCGCCTCGCCGAACCACAGTGGTCGTCGGTCAGTCGGGCGCCTCGGTGGCGACAGACGTTGAGGAGGGTGCGTATCTGCCCGTCGTCCCCGCGCACGACCACGATCGGACGCCCGGCGATGTCGTACGCCAGGTAGTCGCCCGGCTCGCGGACGTCGCATGCGAGCGCCACCAGCAACGGCACGCGCAGGAAGATCTGTGCCATCTCCGCCGTGAAGCCGTCGGAATCGGCGTAGGCAGACGCTGGGACCGTCATCGGCGCGTCGCACATGTCGGGCAGTCCGGACTCGACGTTGGAGCGCAGTCGTTCGAGGAGGTCGTCGAAGACGGTCATCTGGTCACAACGGTAGCCGTCCGACACCGACGGCTTCGAGGTGACTCTCTAGGGTCGGACCGATGAACGATGACGTCGCCGCACTCTTCGATCTGTCCGGCCGTTGCGCGGTCGTGACCGGCGCCGCAACCGGGATCGGCGAGGGCATCGCACGGCGTCTCGCCGCCGCCGGCGCGTCGGTCGTGGTGGTCGACATCGAC
>JBGTCW010000597.1:0-14154 GCA_041748635.1 Ilumatobacteraceae bacterium
GATCTCCTCGGCCGCACGGTCCCACACCACGGCCTCTCGTGCGGTCGTCACCTCGGGCGTGGAGATCTCGGGATGTGCGTGATCGACGTAGTACCGGGCACCGTTGGTGAGCACGGCGTTGACGAGCATCGTCTCGACCTCGGGAGCGAGGGACGCATCGAGCGAGAACCCACGGGCGTCGTTGGCCGGCTGCTCGTCCTCGAAGTCCCAGCCGACTCGACGCCGTTCGCGTGCGGTGGCCGAGACGTAGGCGTTGATCAACATCGACGACGCCGACACCGGGTTGTTGTCGCCGCCGCGCACCATGATGCCGTACTCGGTCTCGATCCCGCAGACCTTGGGCAACGCCATGATCTGAACCTAGCGGAGCCACCACCGCACACGACGTTCAGCTTGGTTCAGAGGACGTCGAAGCGGACGCCAGCGTGGGCTTCGAGACGCTCGATCAATGCGTCACCGAACGCGCTGGCCGGTGTCCAGAACCCGCCGCCGACCAGCGATGCGTCGAGGTCGAGGAAGGCCACGGCTGCCTCACCGAGCATCTTGGCCGTCGAGCCGTACCCAGGATCGGCGTCGCCGGTCGCCACGGTCCTGATCTCGCCGCCGCTCGCGGTCCGGCCGATGAAGCGCAAGTCGAAGTACCCCGCCTGCTGCTTCGCCTCGCTCGGGCCGGCACCGGGCTTGGGGATCACCTTGCCCAGCAGCTTGCGGGTCGGGCCGAGGCTCGCGGCTCCGGCGAACGCTGCCAGCGCAGCGGTCATCCCCCACGCTGCCGCTCCCCCAGCCAGACCGTCGCCGGTCATCATGGTCTCGCCGTAGGTGAACTCTCGGCCCCACGGCTGGCCCAGCAGGGCGTGTGTCCGCAACACCACAGCGGAATTCGTGGGCGCCATCACGAACGGGGCCACCCAACTCTCGAAGCCGTCATCGCGAGTGGGGCGGCCCAGTGCGGGCTGCTTCGGTCCGCTGCGCATGTCCACCGGTGCGAGTACGTACGGATCGCTGACGACCTTTCGCAGGCCGGGATCCGCCGCCATTTCCTCGAACATCTGCATGCCACTTGCAGCGGTACCCCCGCTGACGCCGCCCTTCGCGCCCTTCACCGCCATGCGCACCTCGACACAGGCCTCGCCGAACTGCTCGATCGCCCGCTGCTGGGTGAACCAGGTGCCGAGATCTGACGGAATCGAATCGAAGCCACACGCGTGCACGATCCGTGCGCCGGTCTCCTCGGCACGCGACTGGTGGGCGTCGATCATGCGCCGCATCCACTGCACTTCGCCGGTGAGATCGCAGTAATCACCACCGGCCTCGACCACTGCGGCGACGAGGTCGGAGCCGTACAACGCGTAGGGCCCGACGGTGGACGCGACCACCGTGGTCGACGCCGCAAGTTCGGCCAGCGCCGCCCGATCACTCGCCTCGGCGACGATCCTCGGCACGTCGGCGCCGGTGGCCCGGGCGACGTCATCGAGCTTGGAGGCACTCCGTCCGGCGATCGCCCAGCGCAGGTCGCCGTCGGTGCCGTGCCGGCCGACGAGGTACCGACACAGGATCTGCCCGACGAAACTGGTGGCGCCGTAGACGACGACGTCGTATCGACGGGCAGCGCTCACAGGTACTGACCGGTGGCGACACGCTCGATCGCTCGACCGCCGGACACATCGGTCGCCGCCGTCTCCGAGACGAGGGTGCGGATGAACACGATCCGTTCGCCCTTCTTGCCCGAGATCTTCGCCCAGTCGTCGGGATTCGTGGTGTTCGGTAGATCCTCGTGCTCCTTGTACTCCTGCTTGATCGAGGCGAGCAGGTCGTCGGTGCAGACCCCCTTGGCGCCGCCGCCGATCACGCGCTTGATCGCCAGCTTCTTCGCACGGCGCACGACGTTCTCGATCATTGCCCCCGACGAGAAGTCCTTGTAGTACAGGATCTCCTTGTCGCCGTTCTGGTACGTGACCTCGAGGAACCGGTTGGCCTCGTCGTCGCGGTACATCTCGGTGACCGTCGCCTCGATCATGTCGGGTATCGACTCGCCCTCGGCGATCGGGATCTCGTTCGTGAGATAGCGGGCGAAGATCGACTTGGCGGCCTCGGCGTTCGGTCGTTCGATCTTGATCTTCACGTCGAGGCGACCGGGGCGCAGGATCGCCGGATCGATGAGGTCCTCGCGGTTCGTGGCACCGATCACGATCACGTTCTTCAGCCCCTCGACGCCGTCGATCTCCGACAACAGCTGCGGCACGATCGTCGACTCCATGTCCGAGCTGATCCCCGACCCGCGCGTGCGGAACATCGAGTCCATCTCGTCGAAGAACACGATGACGGGCCAGCCCTCGTCGCTCTTCTCGCGCGCTCGCTGGAACACGAGGCGGATCTGGCGCTCCGTTTCGCCGACGTACTTGTTCAGCAGCTCGGGGCCCTTGATGTTGATGAAGTAGCTGCGACCCTTGCCCTCGCCGATCGTGTCCGCGACCTTCTTGGCCAGGCTGTTGGCCACCGCCTTGGCGATCAGCGTCTTGCCGCACCCGGGTGGGCCGTACAGCAGGATCCCCTTGGGTGCCGGCAGCTGGTGCTCGGCGAAGAGGTCCTGGTGGAGGAACGGCAGTTCGACCGCGTCGGCGATCTGCTCGATCTGGTCGTCGAGCCCCCCGATGTCGGTGTAGGAGATGTCGGGCACCTCCTCGAGCAGCAGGTGTTCGACCTCGGGACGCGGCAACTTCTCGAGCAGGAGATTCGAACGGGTGTCGAGACGGAGATGATCGCCGGTGCGGATGTGCGTGCCGCGGATCGCGTCGGCGAGTTCACAGACCCGCTCCTCGTCGGCACGTCCGACGACCATGATGCGGACCCCGTCCTCCATCACCTCTTTCACGGTGACCACTTCGCCGGTGATCTCGGGCGCCCTCGCCATCACGACGTTGTAGCTCTCGTTCAACACGACCTCGGATCCCCGATCGAGGAGTTCATGGTCGATGTCGGGATGCAGCGCCACGCGCATCTTGCGCCCGCTGGTGAGGATGTCGACGGTGTCGTCGTCGTTCTTGCCGACGACGACGCCGTAGGCCGACGGTGGCTGCGACAGCTTGTCGACCTCGTCGCGCAGCGTCGCGATGTGCTCGCGCGCTTCGCGCAGCGTGTAGGAGAGCTTCTCGTTCTGTCCGACAGCTGCAGCCAACTGACCCTTCGTCTCGAGCAGGCGTTCCTCGAGCGAGTGCACCCGCTTCGGCGCGTCGGCGAGGCGCGCTCGGAGATGCGCGATCTCGTCGTGCAGGGCGGCGAGCTCGTCGACCTCGTCCGCTCCAGCATCACCGGTCGACCGTGGATCGTCCGCAGAGGTTGCCATGGGCCGAATGTACACCGCTGCACGCGAACCGTGTTTGCACGTGCTTGCCCGTGTAAACTTTGCCACACACCCGCTAGACCCACGAGGAGCCTCACTGACATGAAGGTCTGGATCGACCAGGATCTGTGCACCGGCGACGGCCTGTGCGAGGAGATCGCACCCGACGTCTTCACCCTGCTCGACGATGGGCTCGCGTATGTCGTCGAGAGCGGCAAGATCTTCGCCGAGGCAAAGGGCAACGCACAGGGCGCCGAGGGTCTCGCCGAGATCCCCGACGGCCAACTCGAAGCGGTCATCGAGTCCGCCGAGGAATGCCCCGGCGAGTGCATCTACATCGAGCCCTGACGCAACGCTGACTCGAGCGCCGGCTCCTCCGGGACGGCCTCGGAGATGCCGAAGCGCTCGTGCAGTCGGCGCAGTGGTCCTGGTGCCCACCAGTTCCGATCACCCGCGATCTTCATCAGCGCCGGCACGAGCGTAGATCGCACGATGAACGCGTCGACCAGCACGGCCACGGCGAGGCCGAGCCCGAACAGCTTGATGAACGTCACGCCCGACGTTGCGAAGGCGAAGAATGTGATCGACAGCAGCAACGCTGCGGCGGTGACGAGTCGGCCCGTCTTCTCTAGGCCGACGGCGACCGCGAGGTCGTTGTCGCCGGTGCGGTCGTACTCCTCCTTGATCCTCGACAAGAGGAACACCTCGTAGTCCATGCTGAGGCCGAAGGCGACGCAGAACATGAGGATCGGCATCGAGATGTCGGTGAGTCCGGTGGCGGTGAAGCCCAACAGATCGGCGCCGTTGCCCTCCTGGAACACCCACACCATCAGCCCGAAGGTCGCCGTCAGGCTCAGTGCGTTCAGCACGATCGCCTTCAGCGGGACGAGCAGCGACCCGAACATCAAGAACAGCAGCACGAACGTGGCGAGCACGATCATCGCCGCGGCGTAGGGCACCCGGTCGAAGATCGCCGACTTGGAATCGACGAAGCCTGCTGACGCTCCCCCGACGAGCGTCTCGTCGAAGGGTGCATCGATCGCGCGGATGTCGAGCACCATCCGCTCTGCCTCACCGGAGATCGGCTCGACGGACGGCACCACGTTGAACCACGTAGCGCTCCCCGACACGGAACCCGTGGGATCGAACTGAGCGAGCGATGGGTCGGCGGCCACGTTCACGCCGTCGACGAAGCGGCCGACCGCGCTGTCGACTCGGGCGACACCGACCACGGTCGACACCTCGGCAGCGAAGGCGCCGATCGACGTCGGGTCAACGCCTCCGGTGGCGACGACGGCGAATGCGTCGCCCTCCGATGAGTCGAAGTCGTTGCGCAGGATGTCGGATTGACGGCGAACTTCGGTTGATTCCGGGAGCACCCGGTCGTCCGGGACGCCCCACTCGACCCCGAGGAACGGCACGCCGAGCGCGAGCAGGAACACGATGCCGGTCACGGCGACACCGACCGGCCGGCGCATCACCCCCGTGGCGATCCGGTGCCAGATCCCCTCGCCGACCGCCACCTCTCGCCGACTGAACAGCCGCAGCGAGTCGACGCGTGGGCCGAGCATCGCGAGCAGCGCCGGAAGCGACACGACCGAGATCACCATCGCCACGACGAGCACACCGATGCCGCCGTAGGCGAACGACCGCAGGAAGTAGAGCGGGAAGATGAGCAATGCGCTCAGCGAGATCGCCACGGTGATCGCACTGAACGCCACGGTGCGACCAGCGGTCTCGACGGTTCGCACGATCGCGTCGTCGACGCTGCGGCCGGCGGTGCGTTCCTCGCGGAATCGGCTGACGATGAACAACGAGTAGTCGATCGACAGGCCCAGTCCGAGCGCCGTTACCAGGTTGATCGAGAAGATCGACACGTCGGTGAACTGCGTCACGACCCAGAGCACCATGAATGCACCGAACACCGAGACGCCTCCGACGAGCACCGGGAGGCCGGCGGCGACCACACCGCCGAACACGAACAGCAGCAGCAACAGCGTGAGCGGCACCGCGATCGTCTCGGCGCGCACGAGGTCGCCCTCGATCGTCTCACCGATGGCGGCGAAGACCGGCTCGGATCCGGCGAGGCCGATCGTCAGACCGTCGCGTTCCAGACCGGCGTACTCGTCGATGACGACCTCGATCGCCTCGACACGCTCGGGGTCCTCCTCGGCGCCGGGGAATCGCATCAGGACCAATGCTCGATCACCGTCGGTGGAACGCAGGGGCGGCGCCGATCCGAGGGACCAGTACGACGCCACGTCGGCGACGCCGTCGATGGCTGCGAACTCCTCGGTCAGGGCCAGTCCGGCGGCGACCACCTCCGGCGAGTCGACGTCGGCGTTCGTCGCCGTGACGACGGCAACGAGGTCAGCGCTGCCGGTGTCGAACTCGGCCTCCAGTGTGCTGATCGCCCGGGTCGACTCCGACGACGGATCGTCGAAACCTCCATTGGTGAGGCCGGCGAACACGCCGGAGCCGAGCACGATCGCGACGACAAGTCCCAGCAGTGTGGTGGCGAGGACCGCTCGTCGGCGGCGCACGATGAGTTGTCCGAGTCTGGTGAACATGGTTCCTCCGGTACGGGGGGTCGAGGTGAGTTGACACCTGTTAGGTTGACGCACGTCAATCAATCACGTAGATGAACAGTTGTCAACCGATAGGATCGTGACCGTGGCCACACCATCGGGTTCTGCTCCCCCTCTCACCCGACCGCGTTCACCCCGCGGAGAGGGAGACACGCTGCGGACCGATCTGCTCGACGCCGCTGCTGACCTGATCGCCGCGCACGGCGAGATGGATGCGGTGTCGCTGCGAGCGGTCGCCCGTCGCGCAGGCGTGTCGGCGACTGCGGTGTACCGCCACTTCGACGACCACGTCGAGTTGCTCCGTGCGGCCGTCGAGCACTGCTGGAGCACCTTCTACGACCAACTCCGCACCGCCGCAGCGGCGAGCGACGACCCGTTCGTCGCATTCCGGTCCATGGGTGACGCCTACGTTGCGTACGCAATGGAACGCCCTGGTCAGTACCGGGTGTTGTTCTCGGACAAGGTCGACCTGGGCGACGGCAACGCCCCTGGCGGACTCGCTGCGTTCCAGTTGCTCGTCGATGGCATCGCCGCCATGCTCGACGCTCTCGGCGATCCCCGCGACCCGTTCTTCGTCGCCGTGCAGGTGCACACGTGGATCCACGGCATGGTCGATCTCTGTGGCTCACATCCGTCGATGCCCTGGCCCGAGACCACGGAACTACTGGACGGTCTCAGCGAGGCGCTACGCCTTCGTCCGACGCACTGACTCGAGCCGTTCGTTCCGCGGCCTGCTCAGTTGCGGCCGAGGAACCGGGCCACGCTCAAGAACGCGGTGTGGGCGACCATGCGGTGGTCGGGTCGTACCGCCTGGCCCTCGATGTGCCAGCCCCGATGGAGCACCTCGATCGTTCGTGCGTCGATCCACTTGCCCTTCAGGGCCTCGCGCACCTGCACGGCCTGGGTGATCGACGGGGTGTAGGCCAGCAGCAGCCCGCCGGGCTGCAGAACCGCCTCGGCGTTGCGCACCACGTTCCACGGCTCGGGCAGGTCGAGCACGACCCGATCGAAGGGTCCGTGCGCTGCGTCGATGCCGTCATAGCTGTCGGCGATGTGCACGTCGTATCGATCCAGCGCCGCGCTCCCGAGGAAGCTCTCGACGTTCTTGCGCGCACGATTCGCGAAGTCCTCGCGAATCTCGTAGCCGACGATCTCTGCGCCGTAGCGCAGCATCGTCATCGACAGCGCCCCCGAGCCGACCCCGGTCTCGAACACCCGCACGCCCGGCCCGATGTCGGCGAGCATGCAGATCGGGGCGAGATCCTTCGGGTAGATCACTTGAGCGCCACGCGGCATCTCGACCACGAAGTCCTCGAGGGTCGGGCGGAGCACGGTGTACTCCGAGCCCTTCGTGGAACGCACGACGACGCCTTCACGCTGGCCGATCACCGCAGTGTGGGCCACGAACCCGTTGTGACTGTGGAACTCGCCGGCCTCTGCGAGATCGACCAGGTAGCGCCGCTTCTTCGAGTCGAGCAGCAGCGCCTTCTCCCCCGCCGCGAACACCGCCGTCATCGTCGCCCCGCCTTCGCGCGTCGGGGCAGGATCATCTCGACCGGAACAGGCTCGTGAGCACTCGACTTCTCGACGAGCCGGCAGAACGCACACACCTCGCCCGTCGTCGGTGAGCCGCATTGAGCACAGCGATGCAGCGCTCCGGCCGCAGCCGCCGAGTTCCCGGCGAGCAACGGCGCCATCCGCTCGAGGAACCCGAGGTAGAACGAGGCCTTCGAGCCCGGAGAGTTCGCCTCGACGGCGTTGAGCGACTCCTTGTACGAGAGGTGTCGGTTTCCAGCGGCGATCGGACACTCCTCGACCACGTAGTCGATCCCGCGGACGAGGCACCACGCAGCCATTTCGCGTTCGGTCAGCCGCACCAAGGGCTTGACCTTCTTCGGAAAGCCGTCAGCGGCCGGGAGCACCGGCAGCTGACGAGCGAGGTACTCGATGTCCCAACGCAGGGTGTTGCCGAACAGCACTGCCGCCTCGTCGTCGAGGTTGTGTCCGGTGACGACGACGTCGTAACCGCCATCGAGCGCCGCCTGGTCGAAGAGCCGCCGCTTCGACAGCCCACACGCCGAGCACGGCACTCGGCCCGTTGCCTTCGACGCCGTCGGGATGTCGTAGCCGTAGTCGTCACGGAGATCGATCGTGCGCAGCTGCAACCCTCGCTCGTCGGCGAACCGCCGCACGTAGCCGCCGCTGTCGTCGGAGTAGTCGCCGATGCCCAGACCCACGTAGAGGCCGTCGGCCTGATAGCCCGCCTCGATGAGCATGTCCCACACGGCCAACGAGTCCTTGCCGCCGCTCACCGCGACGAGGATGCGGTCGTCGATTGACAGCATGTCGAAATCGTCGATCGCCTTGGCCATCTGGCGACGGCACAGTTGCTGCAGGTGTTCGGCGCAGAACTTGGCGTTGTGGCGCGGCAGGTCGATGACCGCCGGCGCCTTGCACACCCGGCACTTGCTGCCAACGGCCGTCATCGGCGGGCCATCGTCATGCTGAGCCACCGGAGATCACCGGACGCACCTCGATGGTGTCGCCGTCTTCGAGACGTGCGTCGCCGGGAACGAGCGTGCCGTTGCGGATGACGAGATGTGCCTCGCGGCCGAGGCCGAGATCGTCGAGCAACCGGTCGACACTGCGACCTCCGGCGACCTCGACCTCCCGCCGCGGATTGCGCAGCAGCACCTTCACGATGCTCGCTGCGCCGCCTCGAGGTCGGCGCGTGCGTCGGCGGCCAATGACTGTCGACTGACGCCGATGCGTTTCGCCTGTCGTCGGCTCAGGGGCGTCGCTGCGGCAACCGTGATCACGTGACCCACGCCGATGGATCGCCTGCCGAGGTATTCGGGTTGCTTGCCGAACATCTTCTGGAGCAGCCGGCGGCCGAAGACCGCGATCGCAACGATCTTCCACAACGCGCTCGGGCCGAGGATGCCCTTGCGCAGCGCGTTGCGTCGGATGATGAACGACGGCCGCAGCAGGACCGGGATCAGTGCCATCAGACTCGTCGAATCTCGACGATCGCACTGCGCTTCTTGCCGGAGCGTTTACCCAGCAGGAAGAAGATCAGCAACAGCACGATCCCGCCACCCGCCGCCACCGACGCGATCGTCGACTTCTTGTCCTCGACCTTGCTCTGCACGTCACCTTGCAGTGCCTTGAGCTTGTTCTCGATGTCCTGCGGGGTGATCTTGGTGTCGGCCGCCGCCGTGTTCTTCGCCATGACGCAGGCTCCTTACTTCGGTTCCTTGTGGAGGGTCGACTTCTTGATGCGCATCAACGTCAACGCCAGCAGCGCCGAGGCGACCACGAGAACGATCAGGTACGCGAGCCACGACAGGTTGCCCGACGCCGAGCGCTCCCATTCGGTCTGCAGGAGACGCAGCAGACCGAGCAGCACGAGCACGAGGCCGAGACCGAGCGCCGCAGCGGCTGCGAACCCGTAACCGAGCCAGCTGCCAGCGCCCTTGAGCGGACCCAGCGTTTCCTGCTTGGCGTAGGCCTTGACGTAGTCGATCACCTCGCCGATCGACGCGTCCTCGGCCTGCTTCGCCCGCTCCGCCTGGCGGGCAAGTCGTTGATCGAGATCGCTGGTGTCTGACACGGACATCGTTTCTATCACGAAAGGCGAAACTTCAACATGGCCTCGACGTCATCGAGGATCTCGTCGAGCAGATCGAGCCGCTCGACCGGACCGGGAGCTGCGAGCAGCCGGAAGCGATCGGCGGGCCCGATCGGGGCCAGCGTGGCGAGGTGGTAGGTCGCCAACAGCGGATCATCGGAGATCGCATCGTCGGTCAATTCCCCCGGATCGCTGCCGTCGACGGGCTCGTCGGTGAGCCCAGCCACCTGAGCCGCCAGAGCGACCGCTGCGCGCACCCGTGCGTGCGAGGCTGCAACGTTCAGCGCCAGCCCTGCGGCATTCGGGTCGAGGTCGGGCCAGTCCTCGACGTCGGCGAGCGGATACGGATCGTCGGGCAACCACGCATTGATCTTGATCCGACGGGTTCCGACAGCGATCAGCGCATACCGGTTCTCGTCGATGGCATCGACCTGCAGCATCTGTGCCACGGTGCCGACCATCAGCCGGGCGTCGCCGCCGCCGGTCTCCCAGCCGCGCGAGATGAGCGCCTGACCGAACTCGGGCTCTCCGTCCGCTCGAAGACAGTCACGGATCATGTCGCGGTAGCGCGGTTCGAAGACGTGGAGCGGCAAGATGCCGCCGGGCAGGAGGACGGAGCCCAGCGGGAACATCGGCATCACCGCCATGGCATCTGCTGTCCCTCAGCGCGGCGCCAACGCGGCGACGTCGGGGCCGACAGGGTGTGCTGCCAAACGTTCCGCCAGCGCCTCCCAGAACGGCACGTACCCATCGGCGCTCACATACCCCGGACCGTTCAGCACCAGCGCAAAGGCGAGCACATCGCCGTTCGGAGCGTCCAGGTACCCGGCGAGCGCCTTGACCTCGGGTGGATCCGCGTCCGCGGGCGGGTTCGTCAACGTGCCCGTCTTGGCGATCAGCCGTCCCTCGACGGCGGTTCCGAGGAACTCGTCGATCAGCGTCCCCGAGCGGCCGGCCACCGGGAGACCCTCCGCTGTCGGAGTTGCTCGCAGTTGGTCCAACACCGCCACCAGCGTGTCACAGGTCAGCCGGTTCTGCGCACTGAGCCCCGAACCATCGGAGAACACGACGCCCTCCAGCGGCGCACCCCAGCCACCAACGGTGTCCTCGACGACGGCGAGGCCGGCATCGGTGGTCCCGGCGGCGGTCGTTGCGTGGCCGAGTTCCTTCACCAACATCTCGGCGGTGTCGTTGTCGCTTCGAATGAGCATGTCAGCGACGATCGCTGACAACGGCGCCGACTCGACCGTGGCGAGCACCGGCAACGCGGGATCGAGCACGCCCGTCCCAAACCCGTTGGACACCGCGACGCCACGATCACCGAGCAAGCGCCACAGTTCGCGGGCGGCGGCTTCGTGCGGGTCGCTCTGACGGCCCGATCGGCCGATCGTCTGGCCGTCGTTGACCAACAAGGCTCCGATGGGCCCTGCCTCGATGAGGGCCACGCCGTCGGCCCACGCAGGATTCACGAACTCGTCGTCGTAGCGGCTCCCGTCGCCGACGACCGAGCCCCGGATGCTCGTGATCCCTGCGGCCACGACGGCATCGGCAAGCCGTTCGAGTTGCGTCGTGGCTGCAGCGTCTGGAGCATCGCCATCGTCGTCCTCGAAGTCGGCGGTGACGAGCAGTGGGTCACCGCCGCCCACGAGCACGAGGTCACCATCGACGACGCCGTCGATCGACGGCATCGCGGCGAGCGAGGTAGTGAATCGATACTCGGGTCCGAGCACCTCGATGGCCGTGCCACCGACGAGGAGCTTGTTCGTGCTCGCAGGGATGACGGCAATGTCGCCGTTCCACGAACTCACGAGCCGACCGTTGACCGACACCGCAAGGCATGAGCGAGGGTCGATGAACGCGGCGAGCTGCTCCATCGCCGTCGCCAACTCACGTTCGGTGGCCAGCTGCACGAGCGTGTTCGGAGTCCTGCGGAAGTCGAACATCGAGGTCGTGAGCGCCGGACCCGCAGCGACCGTCGGAACGAACGTGTCAGTTCGCTCGTCCGTCGAACGCTCATGGTCGTCGGCCTGGGCGTCGCTCCAGACCAGCAGCGCCGTCAGGGCCGCCAGCGGCACGAGCGCCAACGCCACCAGCGCGAACAGCGGTGCGATCCGATATCGCACCGGGACGCCGACGGCGTCGGGGACGGCGTGCTCGGTGTCGTTCACCGTGGCCCCAGATCAGCCGGCGACGCACCTGTCGGGTACGTGTCGAGCGCGTCCGCCAGGGCATCCCAGACCGGCCGGTACTCGCTCTGGTCAGAAATCGTCGGGCCGTTCAGCACGAGTGCGTATTCGACGGCGCTCCCACCCTCCACCGGAAGGAAGCCGGCGAGCGCCTTCACCGCGGGTGGATCGACGTTGAACGGCGGGTTGTTCAGCGTGCCGGTCTTGCCACGGAGGCGACCGGCCACTGCGTGGTCCTGGAACGCGTTCGCGAGCGTTCCGGTCTGGCCCGCAACGGGGAGTCCCTGCCCGACGGGCGAGTCGAAACCGGTCCGTTGCAACACGGTCACGATCGCATCGCACGTGAGCCGATTGTCGAGGCTCAGTCCTGAACCGTCGACCAACACGATCGACGTGACGTCGACGCCCCAGCCGATGAACTGCTCGCGCACCAGCCCGAGTCCGGCCTCGCGAGTGCCGGGGGCAGCGACGGTGTAGCCAAGTTCCTTCACCACCATCTCGGCGGTGTTGTTGTCGCTGTTCGACAGCATTTCGGCGACGACGTCGGACATCGGCGCCGACTCGATCGCGGCCACTTCAACGGCGTCGGTCGGTGCCGTGCCGGACGAGGCGCCACCAACGACGTCGACCCCTCGCGCCTCCAGCAGCAGCGCGAACTCGCGGGCTGCCGCTTCGCTCGGGTCGTTGCCGCGCAGTGGGTCACCGAGGACGCGTGAGTCGTTCGCCATCAACGCGTCGTACGGACCTCCCTCGAGTCCGGCGACACCGTCGCCCCATCCCGGCGCGAAGAATTCGTCGTCGTAGCGGGTGCCGTCTCCGACGATGGAACCGCGAACGGTGGTGACGCCGGCTTCGACCACACGGTCAGCCAGCGCGTCGAACGACGTGGGTGACGTGACGGGATACAGCTCGAGATTCGACGCCGGGTACCACTCGGACGAGAGGAGCGGATCGCCCCCGCCAACGATCACCAGGTCTCCCTCGACGACGCCGTCGACCGGAACCGCCGCCGCGACCACCGTCGTGGTGTACCGGAAGTCGTCACCGAGGAACTCGAGCGCAGCCGAGGCGACCGGCAGCTTCTGGTTGCTCGCCGGAATCACGGCCAGGCTGGGGTTGTGCGCCCCGACCGGGACGCCGTCGACCGAGACGGATCCACACGATCGATCGTTGAGCGAGGCAAGGAACGGGCTCACTTCGCCGACGAACGACGCGGAGTTGAGGTCTCGGGAGATGACCGCCGGAAGTCGGCGCAGCGACAACACGGTCGTCGACAGCGCCAGCGGTGCGGGTGGCACCTCGATCGACGGATCCAGCGGGGGCACCGCCTCCATGCCGTCGTCCTGGCTCGACGCCCACGATCGCAACCCGAACAGTGCCAGCGCCGGAATCGTGGCGATAGTGACGAGCACGAACCACGGCCCCGGTCCGACGGGACCTCGCTTGCGAGATCGTCGAGCCGGGGCGGCGTTGCGCCGACGGCCGTCGGTCGCCGTCACCGGTTGCGTGCCTCGCGGAATTTCGCGTCGCGGATGAGATGTCCGAGCGCGGTGACGGCCTGACCACCGCTCGGATAGCACAACCGTCCCAGCCGCCGGACCGTGGCCGGGCCGGCGTTGTCGGGATCTGCGGTCGCAAGCTCGGTGGCCACGAGGATCGGCTTGCTCGTCGCCACGCTGAGTTCGTGGGCGGCCTGGGCGAAGCGCTCGTCCTGGCGCTCGTGGTACGCCACGATGCGTTCGAGGCCGTGATCCGGGTAGAACCGACCCTCGCGCATCATCCGCGCCTGATTGCTCTGGATGCCCAGGCCGAGGTAGATGATGGCGTCGACCTCCGGGTGCTCCGCGATCAGGGCGAGGACCTCGGGGATCGTGTCGCGCACCTCTCCGCCCGCACAGTCGACCGGATTGTTGCGGCTCCAGCGCGGCGGCAGCTTGGCGTCGATCGCCGCACGCAGATCGGGGGGAAGGTCCATCAGGACGATGTCGCGATCGCGCGTGATGGCGTCCGCCGTCACCACTCCCCAACCGCCGGCGGTCGTGAGCACGATCGTGTTGGGCCCCTTCGGACGGGGCTGGGTGGCGAACGTCGCAGCTGCCTCGAACGCTTCGGTCACGGTGGCCGCGCGGGTGATGCCGGCGGCTCGGCATTCACCGTCGAAGATCTTGTCGTTCGCTGCGAGCGCGCCGGTGTGGCTCGCTGCGGCCTGCGCCCCACCCTCGGTGGCACCGCCCTTCACGAGCACGAGGGGTTTGCGAGCCACTGCGCCTGCGAGGCGGTCCATCAGCGCCCGTCCGTCGACGATGCCTTCGACGTATGCGAGGCCGACGCTCGTCGCCGGGTCGTCGGCGTACCAGTCGAGGTAGTCAGCGACGGTGACCGCCGCCGCGTTGCCGGCCGAGACCGCCC
>JBGTCW010000598.1:0-4424 GCA_041748635.1 Ilumatobacteraceae bacterium
CCCTTGTACTCGACGTCCTCGACGAGGCGACGCGCCATCGTGACCGGCGCATAGGCCCGCAGGAACTCCTCGATGGCGGTCGGCATCAACTCGGGCTCGGCGATCAAGCGTCGCCGATCTTCGGGGTGGGTTGCGAGGTGCCACATCGTCGAGCCGATCGACGACCACGTCGTGTCGATCCCGGCGATCAGCAGCAGCGCGCACATCCCCATCACGACGTCGCGTGTGATCTCCTCGCCGTCGTGCTCCGACTGGATGAGCTCGCTGATGAAGTCATCGGTCGGGTTGGCTGTGCGCTCGTCGATCGCTCCACTCAGGTACTGGATGATGCCGACGATTCCGCGGCGGCGCCGCTCGGGATCGTGGGCGAACTCGAGGACGTCGCGGACCCACTCGGTGAAGGTGCCCGCCATGTCGTCGGGCACCCCGAGGATGTGGCCGATGACCCGGACCGGAATCTGCTGGGCGTACTCGGCTGCGGCGTCGCCCTCGCCGCGCTCGATCACGTCGTCGACGAGTCGCCGACAGAGTTCACGCGTAAAGATCTCGTACTCGGCCACGCGTGCCGAACTCATCGTCGGCAGGATCAGACGACGCGTCCACGTGTGCAGCGGTGGGTCGGCGCTGATCGGCGGCACGCCGGAGGTGAGCACCGGCGCGGGGATGTGGCCGTCCTCGTTCTCGTTACCGACCGGCATCATCGGCACCACGCTGATGCCGTTGCCGGACGGGAACGTCACGATGTCGTGCGCAATCGCGTACACGTCCTCGTAGCGCGTCGGCAACCACGACCCGCCCCATCGATCGGTGTGCGCCATCGGGCACGTCTCGCGCAGCTCCGCCCAGATCGGGTACGGGTCGGCCACGTACTGCGGATCGAAGATGTCGTAGTCGCTCGCCCAGTCGCTCACCGGCGCCGTGACAGGGCCGGCATTTGCGTCACGCGTGCTCGTGTCGGAGGTGCTCGTGTCGTTGCTCATGTCCCTGCCTTGCGATCGAGGTTTGGAACAGTGTGCCAGATCACGAGTCGATCCCCGCGCTTGTGTCAGCACAAGGCGGTGCAACAGCACTCCGGGCTGACACAAGTCGAGGATTGGCCGCTCAGAAGACGACAGGAACCTGGCGGGGGCCTCGGACCTGTCCGCCGGCCCAGGTCACCTCGGCGTCGTCGGCGAGACGGAACTCGGGGATCCGTTCGATCCAGGTCTCGATTGCCACCTGCAGCTCCATCCGGGCGAGGTTCGAACCGGCGCAGCGGTGGATGCCGGCACCGAAGGCCACATGTCGGTTGTGCGCTCGATCGAGGATCACGTCGTCGGGACGGTCGAACACCTCGGGGTCACGGTTGGCCCCGGGGAAGTTGAGCAGCACCTTGTCGCCCGCCTTGATCGGGCACCCGCCGACGTCGACGTCGTCGACGGCGATGCGCGCCATCGTGACCGGCGAGTAGGCGCGGAGCAGTTCCTCGACGGCCAGCGGCATGATCTCCGGCTCGTCGATCAGGCGCTTCACGTCGCCGGGATGAGTGGCGAGGTGCAACATCGCCGAGCCGATGCCCGACCAGGTGGTGTCGACCCCGGCGATCAGCGTCAGCGCCGCCATGCCCATGATCGTCAGGTCGTCGACCGGCTGACCGTCGACCTCGGTGTGCAGCAGCGAGCTCATCAGGTCGTCGCCCGGATTCGTCCGGCGATGCTCGAGTTGTTCGAGCAGATAGATCACCATCGCGTCGCGGCCACGGGTGGCTCGGGCCTCCTCGTGCGCGAACTCGAGGAAGTCCTGCACCCAACCGGTGAACGTTTCGGCCATCTCATCGGGCACCCCGAGCACCAGCGAAATGACGCGCACCGGGATCTGGCGGGCATAGTCGCCCGCCGCGTCCGCTGCGCCGTCGTCGACGAACCCGTCGATCAATCGGTGGCACAACTCGCGGGTGAACGGCTCGTACTGCGCGACGCGGTCGTGCGAGAACCAGGGAAGCATCAAGCGCCGCGTCCACGTGTGGACAGGCTGATCCTGGTCGATGGGCGGCAGCGGGATCTCGACCGGAGGCGGTGGTCGCTCCTCCTCGTTGAAGGTCAGGACACCGACGTCACTGGAGCTGAACCCGCGATGGTCCTGCGCGAAGCGCTGTACATCGGTGTAGCGCGTCGGCAGCCACGACCCGCCCCAGCGCTCGGTGCGGGCGATCGGACACTGTTGGCGGAGGTCGTCCCAGACCGGGTACGGGTCGGCCACGTAGTCGCGGTCGAGGACGTCGTAGTCCGTCGTCCAGTCGGCGACCGGCGGTTGCCCGGTGCTCTGGCTGGCGTTGTCCTGATCGGTGCTCATCGACGTTCCCCTTCGTCTCGGCTGACGTGCCGGGACCCAGTATGCAACATCGGAGCGCGAAATCGGGCCCGGTGAGGTGCGCTCCCGTTGGCGGGGAAAGGCTTGGATCAGTGCGTGGAACCGGTTCCCCGGAGCCACCTCTGGATCCCTGTTGGTCACCTCATCGGACCCAAAGCCATCGTCGCGCCGTCGACCCGAAAAGGCAAGGGCCAGGTGCGCTACAGAACGATGTTGACCATGCGGCCGGGAACGACGATGACCTTTTTCGGCGTCGCTCCGCCGACGATCGCGGCAATCTTGTCGTCGGCGAGCGCCGTTGCCTCGATCGTCGCAGCATCGGCGCCGGTGGCCACGTCGATGCGGCCACGCACCTTGCCGTTGACCTGCACCGGAATCTCGACGGTGTCGTCGACGAGCAGCGCCGGGTCGGCCTGCGGGAACGTGACGTAGGTGATCGTGTCGTCGTGACCGAGCTTCGACCACAGTTCCTCGGCGATGTGCGGCACGAGCGGTGCCAGCATGATCGCCATCGGTTCGGCGACCTCGCGTGGCGTGGCGTCGAGCTTGGTCACGGCGTTGTTCAGCTCGATCAACTTCGCGATTGCCGTGTTGAACCGCAGCGCGTCCATCTCGGTTCGCACGGTGTCGATCGTGCGATGCAGCAGCTTGCTGGTGTCGTCGTCGGCGGGGGTGTCGACCACCGTGCAGTCGCCGGTCGTCTCGTCGATCATGTTGCGCCAGAGCCGTTGCAAGAACCGGTACATCCCGACCACGTCGCGGGTCTCCCACGGACGTGACGCGTCGAGCGGGCCCGTCGCCATTTCGTAGAGGCGCAGCGTGTCGGCGCCGTACTGGACGTACAACTCGTCGGGCGAGACGGCATTCTTCAGGCTCTTGCCCATCTTGCCCCACTCGCGGGTGACCGGCTTGCCCTCGTAGGTGAACCCGGCCGTGGCGTCGCCGGCCACATGCGTCGCGTCGACGTAGATCTCGCGATCGTCCTTGTACGCGGCTGCCTGGATGTATCCCTGGTTGAAGAGTCGCGCGTACGGCTCCTTCGACGACACGTGGCCCAGGTCGAACAGGACCTTGTGCCAGAAGCGCGAGTACAGCAGGTGCAACACGGCGTGCTCGACGCCGCCGACGTACAGGTCGACGCCGCCGGGATGGTCGGGGCGGACGTCGGTGCGCGGCCCCATCCAGTACTCCTCCACCGCTCGGTCGACGAACCGTTCGTCGTTCGTAGGGTCGAGGTACCGCATCTCGTACCAACACGACCCCGCCCACTGCGGCATCACGTTGGTGTCGCGGCGATACGTCTGTACACCGTCGCCCAGGTCGAGTTCGACCTCGACCCAGTCACCCAACCGGTCGAGCGGGCTCTCGGGGTTCGAGAACTCGTCGTCGGGTTCGAACGTGCGTGGCGAGAACGACTCGGTCTCCGGCAGCAGCACCGGCAACAGGTCGTCGGGCAGCGCATGCGGGCGGCCGTCGCTGTCGTAGACGATCGGGAACGGCTCACCCCAGTACCGCTGGCGGCTGAACAGCCAGTCGCGCAGCTTGTAGTTGATGGTCGCCGTGCCGGCCCGGTTTGCTTCGAGCCACGCGTTCATTCGCTCGATGCCCTCGGCCTTGTTGTCGACGCCGTTCAGGTCGAGGTCGTCGTTCGACGACTGCACGTACGGTGCGTCGCCGATGTAGGCCACTGGCCACAGTGTCGTGTCGAGCGTCGGCTCGATGTCGTGCGACTCGAACCACGCAGCGGCAGGTTGCTGGATCGCCGGGATCGGCAGATCGAACGCCCGGGCGAAGTCGAAGTCGCGCTGGTCACCGCAGGGCACCGCCATGATCGCGCCAGTGCCGTAGCCCATCAGCACGTAGTCGGCGATCCAGACCGGGATCTGCTGACCGTTCACCGGATTCGTCGCGTACGACCCGGTGAAGACGCCCGTCTTCTCGCGTGACTCGTCCTGGCGCTCGAATTCCTTCTTCGCAGCGGCGGCCTTGCGGTACAGCGCGACGGCGTCGGCCTGCTCCGCAACGGTGAGGACGTCGACGAACGGGTGCTCGGGCGACAGCACCATGAACGACGC
>JBGTCW010000599.1:0-3020 GCA_041748635.1 Ilumatobacteraceae bacterium
TCGCCCGCCTCATCCAGACCTTGGAAGAGGAGATGCACGAAGCGTCGGCAGAGCTGAAGTTCGAGTACGCGGCCAGGCTCCGCGACGAGATCAACGATCTCCGCCGAGAGCTGCGCGACGCGCAGTAGGTCGTACCGTCACCTGCGATGAGCGAGACCGCTCGTATGTGCAGCTTTCGCTCATCGCTGGGCGTTTCGGGACAGCTGTGACATCATCGGAGGCGGTGAGCAGGACGTGTTGAAATCGCTCGGGGCGACGATCGCCCAGATCAGCCAGCGCGTCCAGTCGGGTGAACCCGACAACCGTGGGCGGTCGATGCAGCACTACGAGCGTGCCCAGCGTGTGGCCGAACGAGCTGAACGTCGCCGTCGCCGCAAGACGTTCGTGGTGTTGGCGGTCGCGTTCGTCGGGATGACCGTGGTGTTCAGTGCCTCGTTCCACGCACTGATGGAGTACGAGGATCGCCGCTACTCGTGGGCGACGAGCGTCTACTGGACCTTGACCACGATGACCACGCTCGGTTTCGGCGACATCACGTTCGAGTCGGATGCGGGGAGGATCTTCTCCGTGGTCGTCCTCCTCGCGGGTTCGACGTTCCTGCTCGTGATGCTGCCGTTCGTGTTCATCCAGTTCGTGTTCATGCCGTGGATGGCCGAACGTGACCGTCGAAGGGCGCCGCGGATGTTGCCGGAGTCGATGTCGGGACACCTGCTCCTCACCGAGCTCGGTCCGGTCGAGGCAGCGATCATCGAGCGGGCGGTCCAGGCCGAGGTGCCCTACGTGTTGATCGTCGACGATGTCAGCGAGGCGGGGTTGCTCCACGACGAGGGCCGCGACGTGATGGTCGGTGCGCTCGACGACCCCGACACCTACCGCAACGCTCGCGTCGAACAGGCGGCGCTCGTCATCGCCACGCAGTCGGACCAGGTCAACACGAATATCGCCTTCACCGTTCGCGAGATTGCGCCGGACGTGGAGATCGTGGCCAGCGCCAACTCGCCTGCCTCGGTCGACATTCTGGAGATCGCCGGGGCCGATCACATCGTGCAGCTCGGCGAGATCCTGGGTGCTGCGATGGCGGCGCGCACGTTCGGGCTCGCCGGCGACAGTCAGGTGATCGGCGAGTTCGCCGGACTCCGGATCGCCGAAGCGAGCCCTACGGGTACCGAGCTGCTCGGCAAGACGCTGGCCGAGGCGCAGCTCCGCAAGCGGCTCGGGGTCAGCATCATCGGCGTGTGGCGGCGAGGAGCGTTCTCGGTGGCCACCGCTGACACGGTGTTGACCGATTCCTCGATGCTCATCCTGGCTGGTACCGCAGAGCAGCTGGCGGCGTACGACGCGTGCTACTCGACGCACTCGACCGCGCCCAATCGCGCCGTGATCATCGGTGGTGGACGTGTGGGTCGGGCGGTCGGCGCAGCGTTCGGCGCCGAGGGCATCGAGTTCGCCATCGTCGAACAGCTCGCCGAGCGACGCCGCGAGGGCGCGAACTACGTGATCGGTGACGCCGCCGACCGCTCGGTGCTGGAGGCCGCCGGCATCGACGAGGCCGGCGCGATCCTGATCACGACACACGACGACAACGTGAACGTGTACCTCACGAGGTACTGCCGAGGCCTGCGCCCCGACGCCCGCATCGTGTCGCGTTCGAAGCTCGACCGGAACGTGTCGACGCTGTACCGGGCCGGTGCTGACGCCGTGCTGTCCTATGCCGGCACCGGGTCGGCGGCGATCTGGAACCACTTCCGCGGCGACGAGACGGTGCTGGTGGCGCAGGGACTCAACGTGTTCCGCACGCCCATTCCCAGGGAGCTGGCCGGCGCTACGCTCGCTGCGTCGCACGTGCACCGCCGCACCTCTTGCAACGTCGTGGCGGTCGAACGCGACGGCGTGCTCGTCGGTAATCCCGACCCCCATGAGCCGCTCCCATCGGCCGGCGAACTCGTGCTCGTGGGCACCGATGTTGCCGAGGCGAAGTTCTCCGAGGAGTTCCCACATGCCCGGCGTCGACCGTCGCTGCGCCGCGGGGAACGCGTCCGCCACTCCCGCTGATTCCGGGGTGTTTGCAGCGCTGTGTGGTCGCTGACTCCGGCTGGCCGATGACCTCGAATCATGAGTGTCGGAACACATGTTCGTACGGTAGGATCGGCCAGCGATGGCCGTCCGTACCTCCGCCGCCGAGCCGGCAACGAAGCCTCCCCGCCCACGCCGGACCGCCAAGCACGACGAACCGCAGATAATCGTCCGGGGGGCACGTGAGCACAACCTCAAGAACGTCAACGTCGAGCTGCCGCGCGACAAGCTGATCGTCTTCACCGGGCTCTCGGGGTCGGGCAAGTCGAGTCTCGCCTTCGACACCATCTACGCCGAGGGGCAGCGCCGCTACGTCGAGTCGCTCAGCTCCTACGCCCGCCAGTTCCTGGGTCAGATGGACAAGCCCGACGTCGACATCATCGAAGGGTTGTCGCCGGCGATCTCGATCGACCAGAAGTCGGCGAGCCGCAACCCGCGCTCCACCGTCGGAACGATCACCGAGGTCTACGACTATCTGCGTCTCCTGTACGCCCGCATCGGGGTGCAGCACTGCCCGAACGACGGCACCCGGCTGCAACGCCAGACGCCGCAGCAGATCGTCGACCGCATCCTCGACATGCCCGACGGCATCCGGTTCCAGGTGCTCGCACCGGTGGTGCGGGGCCGCAAGGGCGAGTACGATACGCTGCTCGAGGACCTCTCCGGCCAGGGGTACGTGCGGGCCCGCATCGACGGCGAGACGGTCGACATCGACGAGTTCCTCAAGCGCGACGAGCGCCTCGCGAAGTACGAGAACCACAAGATCGAGATCGTCGTCGACCGGCTCGTGCTGAAAGACGGCATCGAGCGCCGACTCACCGATTCGTTGGAACAAGCGCTCGGCCTCGCCGACGGGGTCGCCGAGATCGAGGTGGTCCCGCGTGAGGGCGAAGGCGATGCGGAGACGCTGACCTTCAGCCAGCACCTCGCCTGTCCGGTGTGCGGCA
>JBGTCW010000600.1:0-4046 GCA_041748635.1 Ilumatobacteraceae bacterium
GCAGGTCGCCGGCCGAGCGCTCGAGCGACGAGCGCACGGATCGCAGTTCGCCACGCACCTCGGCGGCCGCACTGGCGGCCTCGGAGCCCGACTGATCGGCTCCGACGGCCTCGATGATCGTCGAACGCTCGACGCGGAAGCGCTCCTCGTCCGCGATCAGCGCCTCCGAGGCGGGCTCGATCTCGGCAAGGGCAACGATCACGTCGTCGAGCTCGGAGCGAAAGCGCGCCGCATCGGCTTCGAGGTTCGCGATCACGCCAGCGTCGAGCAACTGACCCCGGTCGCGCTCCAACGACCTCCGGCGCTCAACCAGCACGGCCGAGAGCCCGCGGGCGCGTTCACGGAGTTGCTCGACGTGGACGAGCCGGTCGCTGACGTCGCTCGCTCCTCGCGCAGACAGCTGCGCCTCGATCGCCATCACCTGTGTGTCGAGTGATGCGAGCGCCGACTTCAGCTCGGTCTCGGCGGCGGACTGTTCGAGGCGGGTGACGGCGAGCGCTTCGAGCTTCGCTCGCCACGACGCGATCTCCCGGCCGGACACGAACGTCTTCACCTCGGTCAGCTCGGCGATCAACGAGCCGTGGCGCTCGGCGGCCTGCGCCTGGCGCTCCAATGGGCGCAGTTGACGCCGCACCTCTCGCAGGAGGTCCTGAACGCGCAACAGATTGGCTTCGGTCGCGTCCAGACGACGCTCGGCCTTCTCCTTGCGGCGGCGGAACTTCAGAACACCGGCTGCCTCCTCGATGATCGCCCGCCGCTCCTCGGGCCGAGCATTGAGCACGGCGTCGATCTGGCCCTGGCTGACGATCACGTGCTGCTGGCGACCGACCCCGGCATCGGAGAGCAGTTCCTGCACGTCGAGCAGTCGGCACGGCACACCGTTGATCGCATACTCGGAATCGCCGGTGCGGAACAGCACGCGGGTGACGGTCACCTCGCTCAGTTCGACGCCGAGCGTGCCGTCGGAGTTGTCGATCGTGATGCTCACCTCGGCCCGGCCGAGCGCCGGGCGCGAGGCGGTTCCCGCAAAGATCACGTCGTCCATCTTCTGGCTGCGGACCGCCTTGGGCGCCTGTGCGCCGAGGACCCACGCAATCGCGTCCACGACGTTCGACTTGCCCGACCCGTTGGGCCCCACGACCACGGTGACGCCCGGTTCGAGCACCATCGTCGTGCTCTCGGCGAACGACTTGAACCCCTTGAGGTTGAGACTCTTCAGGAACACAGCAGCAGCGAAGCTACCCGGTCGAGCGGCCACCAGCCTGAATCCTCGGGCCTGCCAGCCAACGCGTGAACAGATGGGTCGCTGGTCGACCCATCTGTTCACGCGTTCGGGTCAGCGTTGACAGACCGGGCACCAGTGGGTCCCCCGACCGCCGGTGACGCTGCGCCGAACCCATCCACGTCCGCACGTGACACACCGCTCGCCCCCGCGCCCGTACACCCGGTGGTCGTCCTGGAACGATCCACCGACTCCCATCAGGTCGACGTACTGCGCGTCGCCGAGCGTCGATCCTCCGGCGTCGATCGCCGCGCCGAGCACAGCGACGATCGAACGATGCAGCGCTGCGAGCTGCCGCCGATCGAGGCTCGATGCCGGACGGTCGGGTCGCAGCCGGGCCTGATGGAGGATCTCGTCGGCATAGATGTTGCCGATGCCGGCCACGACGTGCTGGTCGAGCAGCAGCGGCTTGAGCGCTCTCGAGGTGGTGCCGAATGCGCGTCGCAGTGTGGCCGTGTCGAACGGCTCGGCGATCGGGTCGACACCGATTCGAGCGAGTTCCGGCAGTTCCACCTCGACGCGATCGGGGTCGAACACCACCACTTCGCCGAATGTGCGCGGATCGACGAACCACAGCTCGTCGCCGCCGTCGAGGTGCATCACCACGTGCGTGTGGACGCGGCGTTCGGCTCCGGCGGGAGCGAGCAGGACCTGGCCGCTCATGCGGAGGTGGATCATGGCGACGTCGCCCGAGTCGAGCGGGAGCAGCAGATACTTCCCACGGCGCTGCGCCGCGAGCACGACCGTGTCGGACAGCCCTGCCACGACCTGCTCTCGTGAGGTGCGACGCACGGTGCGTTCACGGCCTACCTCGACGCGGCCGATCCGTCGGCCGACGACGTGTCGCTCCAGCCCACGGCGCACGGTCTCGACCTCGGGCAATTCAGGCATCGCCCGTCGCTCCGCCGCTCAGGTGAGCGCGAGGCACGCCTCGGTCGCGGCCAGCTGCTCGGCCGCCTTCTTCGATCGCCCCGTCCCGACGCCGAGCACTTCGCCGTCGACGAGCACCCGCGCATGGAATGTCTTTGCGTGATCGGGACCGTGCGACGAGATCTCGTACACTGGTGCTCTCCTGCCCAGGCGGGCACTCAGCTCTTGCAGCTGCGTCTTGCGATCGAACTGCCCCATGGCGTCGGCCGAGTCGGGCATCTTCGCAACCACCAGGCGCTCCACGAGGGCGAACGCTGCGTCGGGCCCACCGTCGAGATACACGGCGCCGAGCATCGCTTCGAAGGTGTCCGACAGGATCGACGGCTTGTCTGCTCCCCCAGCGGCCGCTTCCCCGCGACCGAGCCGGACGTGCTCGCCGAGGCCGATCTCGCGGGCGACCTCGGCGAGCGCGATCGCATTGACCACACTCTTTCGAAGATCGGTCAGTTGACCCTCCGCCACGGAGTACCGGCGATAGACGCTGTCGGCGATCGCCCACCCGAGCACGGCATCTCCGAGGAACTCCAGCCGTTCGTTGCTGATCGTCCCCGGCGTCTCGGCGCACCACGATCGATGCGCCATCGCCTGCTCGAGCAGCGCCCAGTCGCCGAACCGATGGCCGATGCGCTCACTCAGCGCGGCAAGATCGGCGGACGGCGCCGCGTTGCCTGCGGACGGGGCGTCACCGACCTCGGACACCCGGCGTTCAGCTCGCCGACGCCCGGTCGTGGACGTAGTCGATCGCGTCACGCACCGTCTTGAGATCTTCGAGGTCCTCGTCGTCGATCCGGAAGTTGGCGATGCGATCGCTGAGTTGCTCCTCGAGCGCTTCGACCAGCTCGATCAACGCCAGCGAGTCGGCGTCGAGATCGTCGACGAACGACTGTCCCTCGGTGATGGTGGACGGCTCGATCTCCAGAATGTCGGCGAGCCGATCGCGGACGATCTCGAAGATCTCGTCGCGTTCGAGTGGGGCGGATTCTGCTGGCACGGGCGCCGAGTGTAGTTGTCGGCTCAGGCCGCGTTGGCAGCGATCGCTGCGCGGATCTCGCCGACCATGTCGTGTTCGACCATGTCGCGTGCCACGCCGATCCCGTTGGCGATCGCCCGTTCACCGGACGAGCCGTGCGAAATGACGCAGATACCGTCCACACCGAGCAGCACCGCCCCGCCGTACGTGTCGGGGCTCAGGGTCTCGTAGAGCGGGAGGAGCGCCGGCATCAGCGCGTCGGCGTGGACCTTGTAGTGCGCTTCGGCTGCGAACGCTTCGAGGAGCGCCTGGATGACCACCTTCATGCCGCCCTCGAGCGTCTTGAGCACGATGTTGCCGGTGAAGCCGTCGGTGACGCACACGTCGAGGTCGGCGCTCATCACGTCGCGGCCCTCGACGTTGCCGACGAAATTCAGGTGCGAGGCGGCCCCGAGTAGCTCGTAGGCCGCCTTGCGGAGCGTGTCGCCCTTGCCGGGCTCCTCACCAATCGACAGCAGACCGACCCGTGGCGCTTCGATGTCGAAGCGTTGTCGTGCGTAGACCGAACCCATGAGGGCGAACTGCACGAGCCACTCGGCCTGCACCTCGGAGTTCGCGCCGGCGTCGAGCAGCACGGTGGGTTTGGCGCCCGGCACCGGAATCGGCGTGGCCACCGCCGGGCGCTTGACCCCGGAGATGCGTCCCATCCGCAACAGCGCGGCCGCCATGGTGGCGCCGGTGTTGCCGGCGGAGATCATGGCGCTCGCACGGCCGTCGCGGACGGCTTCGGCGGCACGCACCAGGGTGGAGTCCTTCTTGCGCCGCACGCCCTGCGCGGGGTCTTCGACCATGCCGATCACCTCG
>JBGTCW010000601.1:0-8901 GCA_041748635.1 Ilumatobacteraceae bacterium
CACCGCCGAGCGTCAGCACCACTGCGGTCGCCGCGAGGGCGACAACGGCTGCGGAGCCGAGGACACCACCGACCCGCTTGCGCGTGCGCCGGCGACCGACGACACGCTCGACGTTCGTTCGCGCAGCGTCGAGTTCACCGACGTCGATGCCGGATGCGACGCCATCGAGGCGCCGACGGATGTCCTGCTGTCGGATGTCCTTGGCGTCGGGTTGCGGGCCGTCGGGTTGCGGGTCGTCACGATCGGCCATGGTGGTCCTCCATCAGGTTCGCGAGTTGAGTGAGTGCCCGGCTGAGGCGGCTCTTGACCGTGCCGGGTGCGACGTCGAGCGCTTCGGCCAACTGCGCTTCCGACCAGTCGAGGTAGAAGCGGCCGACCACCACGGTGCGGTGCTCGATCGACAGCCGGCCGAGCGCGGCGACGAGTTGGTGGTCGCTCGGGGCGTGCTCAGGTGCGGCGGTTTCGGTGAGGCGCAGACCCGGGCGTTCGCGGCGCATCTTGCGCCGACCGGAACGAGCCCAGTTGAGTCCGACCCGGTACACCCAGCCGGTGGGGTTGGAGTACTCGCACACCGTCGACCAGCGTTCCAACGCCCTGGCGAACCCCTCGGCGGCGGCATCCCGTCCGAATTCGACGTCACCGAGGGCGAGGGTCAGCGCTCGGATCATCTCGGCGTGGTGACGGGCGAAGAACTCGTCGAACGACATCGGCAACGTGAGGCGCATCTCCTGGTCGCTCTCGTTCGACGTCACGCTCACGATGGTCACACACCCAAACGCACGAAGCGGGCATTCGGTTCCGTCGGTCGCGCGGAGGGCATCGGCACGCATTCGCACGCATCGATTCGATCCAACGATCGCCAGTAGGTTCGGACACATGAGCGACACGGTGAGCACGCCACGACCGGGATCCATTCTGGGCACGCGGGTGCTTCGGACCGAAGACCCCGGCTTGCTCACCGGCAGTCGGAAGTACGTCGCCGACCTCGCGCTCCCGGGCAAGCTCCATGCAGTGTTCGTGCGCTCCGACGTGGCCCACGGCACGATCGAGGCGATCCACCTCGACGACGCCCGAGCGATGCCCGGCGTGGTGGACGTGCTCACGTTCGACACATTGGGTGTCGCACCGCACCACGGGTTCGCGCCAGTGCATCCCGACTTCGTGCGGCCGCCGCTCGCCGATGGGCGGGTGCGCTTCGTCGGCGAGCCGATCGCCGTCGTGCTCGCCGAGACGTTCGAGCAGGGCGAGGATGCCGCGTCGTCGGTGTGGGCCGACATCACCCCGCTGCAGGTGTACATCGATGCCGAGAACGCGCTCGCCGACGGCACGGTGGAGATCTTCCCCGGCCACGGGTCGAACCAGGCGATGGTGGCCCCCGACAAGGAGCGCACCGACCTGTCGGTTGCCGACGTCGTCGTGCGCGGTCGGTACGTCAACCAGCGGATGGCGGTGGTGCCGATGGAGCCCGACTGCTGCGCGGCGGAGGTCGACGAGAACGGTCGCCTGACGTTCTGGGCGTCGACACAGATGCCCCACGGACTGCACGGCCAGCTCGCCGCCGCACTCGAGATGGAGCCCGCCGAGATCCGTGTCGTCACCCCGCAGGTCGGCGGTGGATTCGGCGGTAAGGCCGGCATCCACGCCGAATACTCGGTGGTCGCTGCGGCGTCTCGCCGCACCGGTCGACCGGTGGTGTGGGTGCCACCGCGCAGCGACGACATGAAGGCGCTGCCACACAGCCGTGGACAGATCCAGTACGCCGAGCTGGGCTGCACCCGCGACGGTGACTTCACCGGGCTGAAGGTCCGCCTCGTCGGCGATGCCGGTGCGTACCCGACCATCGGCGCGTATCTCCCCGGTGGGACGCGGCGGATGGCGCAGGGGACGTACGCGTTCCCGACGATCGAGTTCGACGTGGCCGTCGCCGTCACGAACACCACGCCGATGGGCGCCTACCGCGGCGCCGGACGGCCGGAGGCCACGGCGCTGCTGGAACGGCTCGTCGACCAGGCCGCGCTCGAGCTGGGGATCGATCCGATCGAGATCCGGCGGCGCAACTTCCTCGCCGACGACGCGTTCCCGTTCACGACGCTCACCGGCAACGTCTACGACTCGGGCCGCTACACGTTCCCACTCGACCGGGCAGCCGAGTTGGCCGGCTACGAGTCGCTGCGCGCCGAACAGGCCCGGCGACGCGAGGCTGGCGACGAGGTGCTGCTCGGCATCGGGGTCGCCGCCTACGTCGAGATCACCGCCGGTGGTGGGAGCGAGGAGTTCGGAGCGATCGAGGTACACGACGACGGCACCGTGACGATCTACGCCGGCACCCAGTCGCACGGGCAGGGCCACCAGACGGCGTACGCAATGCTGGTCGCCGACCAGACCGGCATCGCGGTCGACCAGATCACGCTCGTCGACGGCGACACCGATCGGGTGCGTACGGGTGGCGGCACCGGCGGGTCGAGGTCGCTGCAGCTCGGCGGTTCCGCCGTGCGCGGTGCGACCGAGGCGATGGTGACCAAGGCAAAGCAGCTCGCCGCGCGGCTACTCGAGGCCGACGCGGCCGACATCGTGGTCGACACCGCTTCCGGCACGATCGGCGTCGCCGGGGTACCCGCCCAGGCGCTGAGCTGGGGCGACCTGGCCGGCCGCGCCAGCGAGGTCGGCGAGACGCTCGACGGCGAGTTCGATTTCCACCAGGATGGCGCCACGTTCCCGTTCGGCGCCCACATCGCCGTGGTCGAGGTCGACGTCGGAACCGGCAAGGTGCGCCTCGTGCGTCACATCGCCGTCGACGACTGCGGCACGGTGCTCGCACCGCTCCTGGTGGAGGGTCAGCAGCACGGAGGGATTGCCGCCGGCGTGGGCCAGGCACTTTTCGAGGAGGTGCGCTTCGACGACGACGGCAACCCCGTCACCTCGAACCTGGCCGACTACGGCATTCCCTCGGCGGCCGAGCTGCCGTCGTTCGAGGTGCATTCGACCGAGACGCCGACACCGCTCAACCCGCTCGGAGCAAAGGGCATCGGCGAGGCGGCCACGATCGGGTCGACGCCGGCGGTCCAGAATGCGGTGATCGACGCACTCGCCCATCTCGGCGTGCGCCACATCGACCTGCCGTGCACTCCCGAGCGGGTGTGGCGGATGATTCGTGCGGCCGAGACCGGGGTACTCAGCGATCCATGGAGCGAGCCACCCGACATCTTCGACCGCCTCCGTGCGGACGCCGCCGCGTCGGCCGCTGCACCCTCGGACGAGGACGAAGCCGGAGCAGCAGCCGCCGACGGCATCTGACGTACACGAGGTGCCAGGCACATCGTGTGCGTCATTGGACTAGCGGGACTACCTACTGGTCGGTAGGGTGGGTGGGGTGAACGAGACGGAGATCCTGCACGAGCTGACGCCCGTCGCGGAAGCGCTCCTCGAGCGCCATCTCGCGACCACGAAGGAGTGGTTCCCCCACGACTACGTGCCGTACTCACGAGGGCGTGACCACGCGCCCGGAGAGCAATGGTCGCCCGACGACGCCGACCTCGGCGGGCACGAGATCGGTCCCGAGGTGCGCAGTGCGTTGCTCGTGAATCTGCTCACGGAGGACAACCTGCCCTACTACTTCCGTTCGGTCGAGCGGATGTTCGGCAAGGATGGCGCCTGGGGCACCTGGGTACGTCGGTGGACCGCCGAGGAGGGTCGCCACTCGATGGCGATCTACGGCTACCTGATGACGACCCGCGCGATCGATCCCGTCGAGTTGGAGCGCTCGCGCATGGCGCAGGTGTCGGGTGGGCAGACGCCCGACCCACAGCTGCACGAGGGGTTCATCTACCTCGCGCTCCAGGAGCTGGCGACGCGCATCTCGCACCGCAACACCGGGGCGCTACTCGGCGATCCGGTCGGCTACGAGGTGATGAAGCGCGTCGGTTCCGACGAGAACCTGCACCAGCTCTTCTACCGTGACCTTGCTGCGGCGGCCATCGAGGTCGACCCGAACACGATGATGGTGGCGATGGAGAAGCAAGTGCGCAGCTTCGCGATGCCGGGCACCGGCATCCCGGACTTCGACCGGCACGCCGCGCTGATCGCCAAGGCCGGCATCTACGACCTGCAGATCCATCACGAGCAGATCCTCGCCCCGGTCGTGTTGCGCCAGTGGAGCGCCGACAAGGTCTCCGGGCTGTCCGGCGAGGGCGCCGCCGCGCAGGAGAAACTGATGAAGCGCCTCGCCACGAGCGAGAAGGTCGCCCGGCGCTTCGCCGAGAAGCGCGACGCCGCTCTTGCGTCCGTCTGAACCGGCCACCTGTGATTTGTGTCAGCGCCGAGATGCGATTCACACGTTCGTGCTGACGCAAGATGACGGCCGCCCATGACGGCGTTACCGAAACCGACCCCTGACCGGGTGAACGAGTGGGTGGGCGAGCATCTCGCGCATCTGACCGACGATCTGGCGGTGACGCCCTCGGCTCGCTTCCGGGGTACTCAGGCAGCGGCCGACGGGGCGCTCGCAGCGCTCGACATCACCGGGTACGCCGGGCGACGCAACGAAGTGCTGCCGGAGTCGCAGCGAGGTGCCACGGGGCTGTCGCCGTACATCCGCCACGGACTGCTGTCGTTGCCGCAGGTGTCCGGTGCGGTGGCGGGCGCCCCCAGCAAGGATCGCCAGAAGTTCCGTGACGAGTTGATGTGGCAGGAGTACGCCCGCCACGTCTACGCCCGACTCGGCACGAGGACCGGTCGTGCGCTGCGGTTCGACCCTTCGAGCACCGATCGGGGACGACAGCGGGACGCCGATGGCACGGATCCGTGGGACCGCTCGATGGCCTGCCTCGACGTGACCGTCAGCGAACTCGAGCGCGACGGCTGGTTGGTGAACCAGACGCGGATGTGGCTGGCATCGCAGTGGACGATCCGTCAGGGCGCCGACTGGCGCGAGGGCGAGGACCGGTTCTTCACCCACCTGCTCGACGGGTCGCGGGCTGCGAACCGTCTGGGCTGGCAGTGGACGATCGGTGCCGGCACCGGCAAGCCGTACGGGTTCAGTCGATGGCAGGTCGAGAAGCGGGCGCCCGAATTGTGTGAAGGTTGCGCTCGTCGCGCCGACTGCCCGATCGAGGACTGGCCGGACGAACGCACGCTGCCGGCGGTCGACGCCGATCGTCGGCTCGATCACGATTCCGACCCCGCCGCGACGGCCGGACCCGTCGACGCGGTCGTCTCGGGCGACGCCGAGGTGGTCTGGTTGACCGCCGAAAGTCTCGGTGATGACGATCCCGCGCTCGCCGCCCACCCCCAACTGCCGGCGGTGTTCGTGTTCGACGAACCACTCCTGGCCGGGCTGCGACTCTCGTCCAAGCGTCTCGTGTTCCTCACCGAACGTCTCGCCGAGCTCGCCGACTCACGCGTCGTGGAGGTGCACCTCGGTGATCCCGCGGCCGTCCTCGCCGGTCGAGCGCTGGCGACGACGTTCACGCCCGTGCCCAAGGCGCGTCGACTCCGCGCCCGACTCGACGTCGTCGATCTTCGCCCGTGGCCGTGGTTGCGGCGACCGACCGGTGGCTCGATCGAGAGCTTCTCGGCGTGGCGACGGGCTCGCTGAGCCGACACACTGCGCACATGGCTCGACTCTTCGTGGCGATCTGGCCGCCCGACGACGTCCTCGACCGCCTCGCCGACGTCGAACGGCCGAAGGATCAGGGCGTCAAGTGGGTGCCCCAGGAGAACCTCCACGTCACGCTGCGATTCCTCGGCGACGCCGACGAGGACGAGGTCGCTGCTCGCCTCGATCAGACGCTGCTCCCCGCAGCAATGGCCGTGATCGGCCCGGCGTTCGACCTCCTCGGGGAGCGGTCGTTGATCTCCCCGGTGGCCGGCGTCGACGAGCTCGCGGAGGTCGTCCACACGGCGCTGCGAGGGCTGGGCACCGAGCCCGAGCGCCGACGATTCCAGGGGCACATCACCGTCGCCCGCCTCGCCCGCCATGCTCGACCCCAGCGCAGCGCGGGCCGTCGCTTCGATGCGATGTTCGACGTGACCGAGGTGGCGCTCGTGGCGAGCACGCTGCGCGACTCGGGTGCGGTGTACGACACCGTCGCCACCTGGCCAACACGCTGAACAGGTCGCGCGGTGCCTGGCACAGCGCGACCTGTTCGGGCACGGTGATGAGTGGAACGGTGCGCAGGTGGTACGACTGCTCCATGGGGGATCTGCTCACCGCGCTCGCCGCGGCTCAACCGGACAAGCCTGCGATCATCGACGACCGGACGGGGGTGACCGGCACCGAGGACGTCCGCAGGCTCACGTACGCCCAGTTCGAGGACCGAGCGAACCAGTTGGCCCACGTGCTCGACGGGCTCGGGGTCGGGCCCGGCGACAAGGTCGTGTGGTGCGGGCAGAACTCGACCGGCATCCTCGAGCTGACCAGCGCGTCGCGCAAGATCGGCTCGACTGCGGTGCCGTTGAACTACCGGCTGTCCGACGAGGAGGCGGCCTACGTCATCGATCACTGCGATGCGTCGACCGTGTACATCGACGCAGAGTTCGCCGACCTGATCACCCGGATCCGCAGCGAGATTCCCAAGGTAGCCAACGTGCTCGTGTTCGACGGCACGGCGCCCGACGCGATGACCTCAACGGCAATGACATCGGTCGACCCGCTCGTCGCCGCTGCGTCAACCGCCGTGTTCGAGCGTCCCGACATCGATGCGGGTGGCGCGACGATGACCTACACGTCGGGCACCACGGGCAAGCCGAAGGGCGCGTTCCGGCGAACGGCTGCCGATCCGCGGGCGGGTGCCGCGCTGATGCACCACATCGGTTACCAGCCCGACGACATCTACCTCACGACCGGGCCGCTGTATCACTCGGGCCCCGGCGGATTCGCGGCGAGCGCGATCGCCATGGGCCAGACCGTGGTGTTGCAGCGCAAGTTCGACCCCGAGGACTGGCTGCGAATCCTGCAGACGCACCGAGCGACGTCGACGTTCTCGGCGCCGACACCGATCCGGATGATCTGCAACGTGCCCGACGACGTCAAGGCGAAGTACGACACCTCGTCGATGCGGGTGATGATCGCCAATGCGGCGCCGTGGAGCTTCGCGCTCAAGCAGCAGTACGTGGCGAACTTCCCGCCCGAGTCGCTGTTCGAGATCTACGGCTCGACCGAGCTGGGCGTCAACACGGTGCTGCGGCCGGAGGACCAGATGCGCAAGCCCGGCTCGTGTGGCAAGGAGGCGCCGATGGTCGAGATCCGGCTCTACGACGATCTGGGCAACATCGTCACCGGCACCGGCCCGGACGCCACCGGCGAGGTGTACGTGCGGTCGACGGCGGTGTTCGCCGACTACTACAAGCAGCACGACAAGTTCGAGGAGGACCACCGCGACGGCTTCCAGACCGTCGGCGACATCGCCTACCGCGACGACGAAGGGTTCCTCTACATCTGCGACCGCAAGAAGGACATGATCATCTCGGGCGGAATGAACATCTACCCCGCCGAGATCGAGGCCGCACTCGAGGTGCACCCCGACATCTACGAGGCGGCCGTGTTCGGCATCCCGAGCGAGGACTGGGGCGAGTTGGTGCACGCGGTGATCGTCAAACGCGATGGTTCGGATCTCGACGAGGACGGCGTGAAGGCGCACTCGCGCGAGCACCTTGCGAGCTACAAGATCCCGCGATCGTTCTCGTGGATGGACGAACTCCCCAAGACCGGCTCCGGCAAGATCCTCAAACGCGACCTCCGCAAACCTTTCTGGGAAGGCCGCGCCTCGAACGTGTAACGATTGGTGTCTGACACCAATCGTTACATTGCGGGGGTGGGTGGCGAGTTGCGCGACGGGTGGCGAGACCAGCCGCACCCGCGTCGCCTGTCGGAGCACCACCCGAGACGGGTCGAGATCCTGCGGCGTCACGACGAGGCGCAGCGTGCGAACCTCCCCGTGTACGCCGACCCGCTGAGCGGGTTCAGCGTGTTCACCGCCGACTTCCTGGCCGCCCGCGACTACTGCTGCGAGAGCGGCTGTCGCCACTGCCCATACATCGACGAGGGCTGACGTGGAACTCCCTGAGGTGGTGCGGATTCGGGCGATCTCCGAGGGACACGCGACGTGGATCGACGAGCTGCCGGACGTCATCGCCAGCCTCGAACGCGACTGGTCGATCGAGGTCGGCCGGAGCTTCGACGAGGGGACCGAGGCATTCGTGGCCGAGGTGTCGATGGCCGACGGCACACCGGCGGTACTCAAGATGCTGGTGCCCCGCCGAGACGGCGGCGTCGACGATCACGAGGCCACCGTGCTCCGGCTCGCCGACGGCGACGGCTGTCCGGTGCTGTACCGGGACGACCCAACCCGTGGGGCGCTGCTGATGGAACGACTCGGTCCATCGCTGTTCGCGCTCGGACTCCCCTACGAGCAACGGCTGCCGATCCTGTGCGACGTCGCCTCA
Organism: Ilumatobacteraceae bacterium; assembly: GCA_041748635.1. Lineage (GTDB taxonomy): Bacteria > Actinomycetota > Acidimicrobiia > Acidimicrobiales > Ilumatobacteraceae > Sva-07. The sequence continues at coordinate 8,443 of JBGTCW010000601.1, forward strand.
CGGATCTGGCGACCCGCATCCGATTCCGGCCTGCCCACCGGAGCCGAGAAGGCTGCGTGGCTGATCGAGTTCATCGCGACGACGTGGGCGGAGTTGGACGAGCCGTGTGCGCCACGCACCGTCGAGCAGGCGCTGGCCTGCGCCGACCGGCGACGAGCTGCTCACGACGACGAACGAGCGGTGTTGGTGCACGGCGACGTCCACCAGTGGAACACGCTGCAGGCGGGTGACGGCTTCAAGCTCGTCGATCCCGACGGGCTGTTGGCCGAGGCCGAGTACGACCTCGGAGTGACGTTGCGCGAGGACCCCGACGAACCGCTGGCCGCCGACCCGTGGGCGACCGCTCAGTGGATGGCCGAGCGATGCGACCTCGATGCGACCGCGATCTTCGAGTGGGGCGTCGTCGAACGGGTCTCGACGGGCCTCGTCACCACGAAGATCGGACTGCAACCCGTCGGC
>JBGTCW010000602.1:0-2195 GCA_041748635.1 Ilumatobacteraceae bacterium
GCATCACGTCCGGCGCGCTCTATCACTACTTCGGCTCGAAGCTCGACCTCTACCTTGCGGTGCACGAGGACGTCCAGTTCCAGGTGTACGGCAGGTTCAACGCAGCGGCCGACGCGGCCCACGGCTTCCTCGCCAAGTTCGAAGCGGTCCTCGATGTCGCGCACGAACTGAACGAGGCCGACCCGACATTCGCCGCCTTCCTCGGCGCGGTGCGCACCGACATGCGCCGACATCCGGAGATCGCCGACGCACTCGCCGGACATGCCGAACGTCGACGGGTCTTCTTCGTCCGTCTGGTCGACGCAGGGATCGAGACCGGCGAGATCGCTGCGGCCGACCGCACCTTCATGAACGCGTTCCTCGCGATCCTTCTCGTCGGACTCACCGATGGGGTGTCCGACAACTCCGAGCGTCATCAAGAGGCGATCACGTCGATCAAGTTGGCCCTACGCGGGCAACTGGTTGTGCCGACCGACTCCTGAACGGCGCGGGCGACTCCGACTCCGTCCGGCTGTGCCCGACGCTGTACGTTTCGTCCCCGAGCGAACGAGGGGGTTCACATGGGTGTATTGGATGGGCGCGTCGCCTGCATCTCGGGCGGCACACGAGGCATCGGTCTCGGCATTGCCAGGGGGTTCCTCGACGAGGGAGCGTTCGTCGTCGTCAACGGTCGCGACCCGAAGAAGGCCGAACAGACCCTCGCTGAGCTCGACGCCGGCGACCGGGCCCACTTCATCGCCGGCGACGTCAAGGAACGTGCAGCGTGTGAAGCGATCGTCGATGGCACGGTCGAGCAGTTCGGCCGGATCGACATCGTCGTCGCCAACGCGGGTGGCGCGTCGGGCCACGCACCGATCGTCGATCTCACCGACGAGGCGATGCAGGACTCGCTGGTCTGGAATTTCTGGCACACCTTCTGGACGATGCGGCGAGCGTTCCACTACATGATTCCCCAGCAGTACGGCCGCTTCATGAGCGTCAGTTCGCTCGAGGGCAAGGTCGGCAAGCCCGGAATCTCGATCTACGTGACGGCGAAGCACGCGATCAATGGCCTCACCAAGTCGGCTGCTCACGAGGTCGGCACGCTCGGCATCACCGTCAACGCGCTCTGCCCCGGCGCCATCGAGACCGACATCATGATGGCCGAGGGACCGGCCGCCGCGGAGTCCATGGGCCTGGACTATGCGGGGCTACTGAACATGTTCGCTCAAGAGTCCGCCATCAAGCGGCTCAACGACGTCGACGACGTGGCGGCGGTTGCCACGCTGCTCGCATCCGATGCCGGCGGCGGGATCACCGGCTCGCTCATCTCGATCGACGGCGGCACCGCTCCCTACTGAGCCGGTGTCCTGCGAAGCGAAACGAAAGGAACCACCATGGGAAAGCTCGACGGAAAGGTCGCCTGCATCACGGGCGGCACACGCAGTATCGGTCGGGGGATGGCCGACGCCTTCCTCGCCGAAGGTGCCAAGGTCGTCGTCAACGGACGTGACGAGGCCAAGGGGCAGCAGTGCCTCGACGAGATGGGCGGCGGCGACAACGTCGCGTTCTTTGCCGGCGATGTCTCCAAGCAGGACGCGGTCGAGGGGCTGATCGACTTCACGATCGAACGTTTCGGACAGCTCGACATCTGCTGTCTCAACTCCGGCGGGGTTTCGATGACCGCTCCGGTGGCGCAGATGAGCGACGAGGAGTGGCAGCTCGAGGTCGACTGGAACCTCAACCACGTCTTCTGGGGGATGCGGCGAGCGCTGCAGCACATGATCCCGCGCGAGTCAGGTCGGATCATCGTGACGTCGTCGGTCGAGGGGAAACTGGGCAAGCCCGGCATCCCCGGCTACGCCGCCACGAAGCACGCCGTCAACGGCCTCGTCAAGGCAGCCGCCCACGAGACGGGCACGCTCGGCGTCACCGTGAACGCGATCCTCCCGGGACTCATCGAGACCGACATCGTGCGCGCCACCGGGCCCGACTCGGCGGTGGCGATGGGGCTCGGCACCTACGAGAACCTGATCGAAGCGTTCAGCTCGGAGTCGGCGATCAAGCGTCCGAACACGGTCGAAGAGGTCGCCGCCGTTGCGGTGCTGCTGGCGTCCGACGCGGCACGCAACATGACCGGTTGCATGTTCCCCGTCGACGGCGGGACCATGCCCTACTGACCAACGCGCCGCTGCGATGAGCGAGACGTGCCGTAT
>JBGTCW010000603.1:0-14722 GCA_041748635.1 Ilumatobacteraceae bacterium
CTCGGCGTTCTCGTCGAGGGTGACCTTGGCGTCGAGGGCGTGCACCTCGCCGGTCGGCTTCAGGATCAGCGGGTTGATCTCGGCGAGGTCGCAGTCGCCCTCGGTGAAGCAGCGATACAGCTTCACGAGGATCTCGGCCGCACCGGCGAGCGCCCGGGCGGGCACCTTGGCGTCGACACACGCCCGGCGGGCGGTGGCGAGGTCGAGGCCGTCGACCGGATCGATGTGCAGCTTCACGATGGCGTCGGGGTTCGACTCGGCGACGGCCTCGATCTCGACGCCTCCCTCGGCGGACAGCATCAGCAGGTGCTTCTTGGCGGCACGGTCGAGCGTGAACGAGGCGTAGTACTCCTCGTCGATGTCGGATGCCGCTTCGACCCAGAGCCGCTTGACGACGTGGCCCTTGATGTCCATGCCGAGGATGTTGCCGGCGTGCTCGCGCACTTCGGCTTCGTTGTCGGCGAGCTTGATCCCGCCGGCCTTGCCGCGGCCACCGACCTGCACCTGTGCCTTGACGACGACGGGGTAGCCGGCCTGATTGGCCTCCTTCACCGCCTCGTCGACGGTGTCGGCCGGCCCGCCGGGGCTGACCGGGATGTCGTAGCGGGCGAAGTACTGCTTGCCCTGGTATTCGAAGAGATCCACGTCGGGGTCACTCGCTTTCTGGTTGCGTTCGGGTTGATCGACCGCCGGTGCGGTCAGTCGGTTTCGGATTCGGATGCATCGAGCGCCGATTCGAGCCACTGTCCGATCGCCTTGAGCGACGAGCCCGGCCCGAAGATCTCGGCGACCCCCTGCTCGCGCAGCGCTCGGGCGTCGGCATCGGGGATCACGCCGCCGCCGAACACCAGGACATCGCCGAGGTCGCGTGTGCGCAGTTCCTCCATCACCCGCGGGAACAACGTGAGGTGCGCACCGGACAGCAGCGAGAGCCCGACGCCGTCGGCGTCTTCTTGGAGCACGGTCTCGGCGATCTGCTCGGGCGTCTGGTGCAGGCCGGTGTAGATGACTTCGAAACCGTGGTCGCGCAGCGCCCTGGTGATGGTCTTGGCACCACGGTCGTGGCCGTCGAGGCCGGGTTTCGCCACCACGATGCGATACGTGCGCTTCACGAAGCATGAACCATAGGGGAACGCTCGTCGACACGCCGAAACGGCGGGCCCGGTTCATCCGTCGAAGCGGCCGTTCCCCGGCAGACTGAAGGAAATGTCGAACGCTTCCGCTCAACGACCAGTGAGATTGAGGTCGCCACTCGCTCGGGCCGTCGTACCCGTCGTCGGTGGGATCGCCTTTTTCGTCGTGCTCGCCCTGGTGACGTGGGGCATCGCCGCGTACATCTCCGGCGGTGGCGCCGACGTGACCGACCGTCTCGCCCCGACGCGATTCGAGGTCGGGTCGGCACAGAGCGCGGCGCAGATCGTTGACGAGGACGGTCCGATCATCTTCCCGGGCCTCAACACCACGACGGGCGAACGCACACTCGTGCTCGACCACCAGGGCGACGACCCGACCCGCGGGTGGCAGATCTTCTACGCCCATCCGATCGATCGACCGGACTGTCGCGTCGAGCAGGTGATCGGCACCCGCGAGTTCATCGACTGCGACGGCACGGCGATCACCGTGGCCGATCTGTCACCCCCCGATGCGGGAGTCTTCCCGGTCGTCGAGAATCAGCGGATCCTCTACATCGACCTCGCCGGCATCAACACCCCGACCGGCTGACGCGTCGTACCACGTTCGCGTTGCAGTCTGGACGCACCGGTCCGTCGGAACTGCAACGTGAACGGGGATTTCGGAGCGTCAGGTGACGGCGACGGCGTCGACCAGGCGTTCGGCGAAGATCTCGGTGTGCTGGTCGAGCTTGCCTCGACTCATCGCAAACCCGCCGATCACGTACGCGCCGGTGTCGCCGAGGGCCCGGTCGAGCTTGTCGAGCGAGCTCCCAGGATCGAGTGCGAACGTGCAGAATCCGGCAGCGCGCTTGCCGCGCATGGCGGGCAGGTTGGCGATGTTCGACACGGCCCACGGTGCCTGACCGAACAGGAAGGCGCCGTGCACCCAGGTGCCGACGAGAATCAGGTCGGCCTGCTGGATCGATGCATGGTCCGGCTGCTTCACCTTCGACAGCCCGGTGATCGTCCAGCGTTCCTGCGCCAGGAGCGACGCCACCTTCTCCGCAGCCGTCCACGTGTTCCCCGTCAAGCTCTCGACCAACAGCGCTGCCTTCACGGCGCCGATTCTTGCAGGTCCGAGGCGCGTCTCGAAGATCCCATCGTGGTGGTTCCGCCAGGGTCGTGAGGACATCAGTTGGCGACGGGGATCTGCACGCTGAAGACGACCTGGTCGAAGTCGCCGTAACGGGCCGTGACCTCGAACGTCCACACTCCGGCGACCGGCAGGTTCACGTTCGTTCCGACCACGTGGTTCGGGCCGGCGGGAACGGTCTCGACGTCGAAGCTGGCGATGCCTCGATCGGGCAGTTCGGCCGTCACCGAGATCTCGTCCGCCCCGTCGAGTGAACCCGACGGCGACGTGATGTAGACGTGCAACTCGGTACCACCAGTCACCGCCGGCTCGAGTTCGACCTGCGCGACCCGATCACCGACGACGGCCGACGCCGAGACGACCTGCGCCGTGTCGGTCGGCGGCGGTGAGTTCACCAAGCCCGCCGTCGCTCCGAGGATCAGCACGATGCCCGCGAACTCGACGGCCACCGATCGCCGGACGAGGCGACTGCCGCCGGCATCGCGGGACCGCACGGTTCGATGGCCGAACGCAGCCACGCCGACCACCAACACCACGAGCACCATCTTGATCACGAGCCACCGGCCGTAGCTCGTGTCGGTGATGCCCGACAACGACCCGAGTTGACGCCACGCGTTCGCGCCGCCCGTCACCGCCAGCCCCACGACCGATCCCAGTGCCCACGGCGAGAAGCGTGTGACGGTGGGCCAGAACGCTCCCGGAGGAGCAGCCAGGAGCACGACGCCGAGCCCACCGAACCAGATCGACATCGCGGCGAGGTGTCCGAGCGTCGACACGAACCCGAGTGCGATCGAGTCACCCGACACCGCATGGCCGCCAGCGGCGACGACACCGAGCACGCCAAGGCCGAGGACGGCGACGACCGAGGCTGCTCCACGCACCACGAATCGCGCACGAATCGGGATGAGCACGCCGAACAGCGCCACCACCACCAGCCGAGAGACCCACCACTGGCCCGACTGCGTGTTCGCGACGTCGCCCCACGCCAGATACGACCCGCCGATGAGGTTCGCCTGCGCAGCGATCATCCCGAGGGTTCCGACGATGGCTGACCCGGCGGCGACCGTCAGCAGTGCACCGACACGACGGGACGCGACGGCGGACGGTGCCACCACGATCGCGAGCAAGAGCCCGCCGACGAGCAGCCCGACACCGGCGTAACTCACGAAGCGTCCGGCACCCAACAGCAACGACCCCGAGGTGCCGCCCGCGGCGCCGTCGAACACGCCATCGACCACACCTGGCGCCACCGGCGATGGTTCACCGACCGAGAACGTGAACGAACCCCGCACCCGGTGCGAGTCGGCCGACACCGCCTGCCAGGCAACCACGTAGGTTCCGTCGTCGAGTGCGTTCGGGACCGACGATCGCATCCGGTCGGCGCCGCCCGACTGGTCGACCGCGCCGAGTTCGATCTCGTTGCCGTCGGAGTCGAGGACTCGGATTCCCGGCTCGATCGGATCGACCGACTCGGTGAACTGCAGTGCGATCTCGGCCGGTGAGACCTCGAGCACCTCCTGGTTCGCCGGCGTCGACGACAGCAACGAGGCGTGGGCCGACACCGAGCCAGCGGCGACGAGCATCCCGATGGTGGCGACCGCTACCCCGAACAGGACCGCAGTGCGAACCCGAACTGATGACCGAGTCGTCGCCATCGAGACGATTCTCAACCGGCGTCGGCGGCCGTGGCGGCCCTGGCCTGACGCGAGCGATAGGCGACGAAGCCGCCGAGCGCAAACACGACGGCCATCGTCACGATGAATGCCACGGTGCCCGTCGCAGAGTTGCCGACCTCGTCGTCACTCACCACGATCGCCACGGTGTCGCTGGGATCGGGTTCGGCGCTCGTCGCTGACGGTTGGGTCGTCGCTGGTTCGGTGGTCACGGTCGGTTCGGTGGTCGCTGACGGTTCGGTGGTCGCGGGTTCGGTCGAATCGGTCGGGGCGCTGGTGGTGGCGACCGGACTGGTGAGGTCCATCGCCGGAGCTGGTTCGTCGAGTTCGTCACCGGGCTCGGCGGGGATGCCGATCCAGCGGATCTCGCCGACCTCGCACCGCTGGACGAACGGGAAGTAGATCGTGACGTCCGGCGCCGGCGGCAGCGTCATCGTCACTGCGAAGGTCCCTTCGACATCGTCGGGGAGTGGACCACCGACGAACGTGACGATCGTGTCGCCGTCGACCGTCTCGACCGCACCCTCCCAGTCCTCGACGGGTTCGACGACTGCATCGACGACACCAGCGGGCAGCCGCATGTCGAGCTGCGTCGTCGCCGAGCCCTCGCAGCCGTGCTCCACCGTGAATCCGACGGTCACTCGTGAGCCCGCCTGTGCCTGCGTCGGATCAGGATCGATGTGCGCCGCAGCGACGCCGCCCAGCGCACACAGTGCGGTCGATGCGACGGCCGAAGCGAGAAGGAGACGACGGATCATGCCGCTGCAAGGCTACGGCTGCCATCGCGCTGCGCCTGATCAGCGCTCTCCATACACTCTGCTCATGAGCCCCCCGCCACGACTCGACGACTCGGCGGTCGTCGAGCAGGAGGTGTTCGCGGAGGCGTCGCTCTCCGACGCCACCGCGCAGCGCCTGTTGCGACTCGTGCTCGTCGTGCTCATCACCGCCGTGGTCACCGGGCTCTTCGCTGCGGCGGCCATCTGGGCGCTCGGCGGCGACGACGAACCGTCGACACCGATGAACGCTGTCGACGTCGGATTCCTGCAGGACATGCTCGATCATCACGACCAGGCCGTACTGATCTCGAACCTCTATCTCGATCACAACGCCGATGGCGGTGCCGGTCCGTACGCACGCGAGGTCATCCTCTATCAGACTCGCGACATCGGCTGGATGGAGGACTGGCTCGCCGAGGAGGGGTACGCCCGCGGCGAGGCCGACCGATCGGCCATGGAGTGGATGGGCGAGCCGACACCGATCGCCGAGATGCCCGGCATCCAGACGCCCGAGCGACTGCAGCAATTGTCCGATGCTCGGGGCACGGACGCCGATCGTCTGTTCTTCGAGATCATGACCGACCACCACCTCGGCGGCGTCCACATGGCCGACCACGCCGCGGCCAACGGGGCACGCGAGGAGATCATCGACTTCGCCGCATCGGTGTCACGCAATCAGCGCATCGAGGTCGTCGAGTACCGACAGGCCGTCGAGCGCCTCGGCCTCGCCTGACTCCGCCGTTCTCGTGAACACTTCCACGCCTGAGAGGTGAAGAAGTTCACGAGAAGGGAGGGAGACGTTGGGATCAGAGCTTCTTGAGGGGGGCCCAGGCGAGCGCGAGGTGCTTGGTGCCGGTGCCGGGGAAGTTGATGGTGGCTTCGGCCTTCTCGCCGGTACCGGAGATGTCGATGATCACTCCCGCGCCGAACGCCGGATGTTCGACGTCGTCGCCGATCCTGAGGCCGAGGTCCTGGCTGTTCGAGGGTGACGGCGCCGGCTTCGAACCGGAGCGGATCGCGGCCTCGACCACGCGATCGCGATGCGCCTCCTGATCGGCCTTGGCGTCGATGATGTCGGCGTTGATGTCACGGCCGCCGCCCCCGACGCCACGGCGATACGGCGGCGGGTCGCCGAACCCCGAGTCGCGCCGCCGGTAGCTCTGGCGCCCGTAGCTGGATCGGCCCGTGACGTTGCCGATCGACTCGACGAGCGACTCGGGAATCTCGTCGAAGAAGCGTGACGGCGGGTTGTACTGCGTCGAGCCGAAGAGCTGGCGGCTCCAGGCGTGCGACATGTAGAGCCGCTTCATCGCCCGGGTGATCCCGACGTACGCGAGGCGTCGTTCCTCCTCCATCTCCGTGGGCTCGTTGAGCGCTCGGTTGTGCGGGAAGATCCCCTCCTCGCAGCCGACCAGGAACACGACCGGGAATTCGAGCCCCTTGGCGGAGTGCAGCGTCATGAGCACCACCTGATCTTCGATCTCGCCGTCGGGGAGGTCGTCGGTGTCGGCCACCAGTGCGACCTGTTCGAGGAACTCGTCCATCACCGTGAATTCGCGGGCGGAGCCGACCAGCTCGCCCAGGTTCTCGATACGCGTGTGGGCCTCGATCGTGTCCTCGGCCTCGAGTTCGGCGAGGTAGCCCGAGCCGTCGAGCGCGGACTGCAGCACGTCGCCGGGGCCCTGGTCAGGGTCGGCGACCACGGTGGACATCGTGTCGAGCAGGTCGACGAACGAAGCGATCCCGCGCACCGCCGGGCCGGTGATGCCCGCCTCGTCGGCGCGGCGCAGCGCGTCGGTGAACGCGATGCCCTCGACCGCAGCGAACGCATCGAGCTTCGACACGCTCGCATCGCCGATCCCCCGCTTGGGCACGTTGAGGACCCGCTTGACGCTCACCTCGTCGGCCGGGTTGATCACCGCGCGGAGGTAGGCCATTGCGTCCTTGATCTCACGCCGGTCGTAGAAGCGGGTGCCCCCGACCACCTTGTACGGGATGCCGAGACGCATGAACGCCTCTTCGACCACTCGACTCTGCGCGTTGGTGCGGTACAACACCGCCATCTCACGGAAGTTGGTGGCGTCGTCGGCGTGGAGTTGCCGGGCTGTTCCTGCGACCCACGTGGCCTCGTCGCCCTCGTCCTCGGCGTGGTAGCGCACGATCCGCTCGCCCATCCCGCTGTCGGTCCACAGCGACTTCGGCTTGCGCTCGACGTTGTTGTCGATCACCGCATTCGCGGCGTCGAGGATCGTCTGCGTGCTGCGGTAGTTCTGGTCGAGGATGACGGTCGTGACGTCGGGAAACGCCTGCTCGAACTCGAGGATGTTGCGGAGATCCGCCCCGCGCCACCCGTAGACCCCCTGGTCGCTGTCGCCAACCACGCAGACGTTGCGGTGGCCGTCGGCCAGCAGCAGGACCATCTCGTTTTGGGCCTGGTTCGTGTCCTGGTACTCGTCGACGAGGATGTGCTGGAACCGCTGGCGGTAGTGCTCGAGCACGTCGCCGTGTTCACGGAAGAGCTTCACCGTGTTCGTCAACAGATCGTCGAAGTCCATGGCCCCGGCCTTGTGGAGGCGAGCCTGGTATTCGGCGTAGACGTCGGCGTGCTTGCGGTCGAAGATGTTCTGTGCGCGCCGCTGCGCCTCGTCGGGGTCGATCAGCTCGTTCTTCCAGAGGCTGATGATCGAGTGGACGCCTCGCGGGGTGAACCGCTTCGCGTCGAGGCCCAGGTCGCGGATCACGTAGCTGGTGAGGCGGTTCGAGTCGGCGGCGTCGTAGATCGAGAACTGACGGGGATAGCCCAGCGCGTCGGCGTTGGCGCGCAGGATGCGCACACACGCCGAGTGGAACGTCGACACCCACATCGTCTTGACGACCGGGCCCACGAGTGCACCGACACGCTCGCGCATCTCGGCGGCGGCCTTGTTGGTGAACGTGATGGCCAGGATCTTCGACGGATGCACGCCGTTGTGGATCAGGTGCGCGACGCGGTGGGTGAGCACCCGGGTCTTGCCGGAGCCGGCGCCTGCGATCACCAGCAGCGGGCCGGACTCGTGGGCGACAGCGTCGAGCTGATCGGGGTTCAGCCCCTCGGCGAACGGCGACGGACCCGCAGTGGGGAATGGGTCGGCGAGCGCGTCCGGGGACGCGCCGTCCGCCGGGTGCGGGACGTCGTCTGCGAACAGCTCGTCGTCAGTCATGCCGTTCCCACTCTACGGACGGGGTGTGACGCCACCCGAGGTCGCGCACCGTCACACTTCGCCCGCCCGTCAGGCGACTTCGCGCCGATGCGAGCTCGGTCTGATTCACTCAGGGGATGGAGTACACCTCACTGACCCCGACCCAATTCGACTCGATCGACGACCTGGGCGACTGGCGCTGGGTGTTGAACACGATCCGTGCTGATTTCCGCACTGGCTCGTTCACGGCTGCAGCCGCTCTGGCCACTGCGGTTGCCGACATCGCCGACGTGGCCGGTCATCACCCCGACATCGACATCCGCTACCCCGACCGCGTGCAGGTCGTCCTGACGACGCATGCCGTCGACGGGGTCTCGACGCTCGACGCCGAGATCGCCCGCCTCATCTCCGAGACGGCCCGCCAGGTCGGCGCCACGGCGGAACCCACCGCCGCCCAGGCCCTCGAGATCGCCATCGACACGATCGACGCCGATCGCATTCGTCCGTTCTGGGCTGCGTGCCTCGGCTACCGCGACGTGGACGGAACGCTCGTCGACCCGCTCAGGGCTGGCCCTCCCGTCTGGTTCCAGGAGATGGCCGAGCCACGCACGGAACGAAACCGGATACACATCGACGTGTCCGTGAGCCACGACGCCGCCGAAGAGCGCGTCGCCAACGCCCTCGCTGCCGGAGGCACCCTCGTCACCGACGAGCACGCGAAGGCGTTCTGGGTGCTCGCCGACGCCGACGGCAACGAGTGCTGCATCTGTACTTGGCAGGATCGCTGAGTCGATGGCCTTCGGACAGTCTTCAGGTCCACCCGCCACGTCGAAGCAGGTGCGCGAACTGCTCGAACTCGTCCACGAGGCGGGTCACCTCGACTTCCGCGACGCCCGCGGGCCACTCGGTCTGACCCAGCGTCAAGCGGCCGGAAAGTTCACGCGGGACGAAGCCGACGAGCTGATCGCTCAACTCCAAGAAGAAGCGGCACCCGATCCCTCCGACGGAGCGACTCCGCGCAGCAGCGCAAAGGCACCAGCGGAGGACGACGGGCGACTCCGCCACGTCCCAGCTGAGGAGCTCGCCGCCGAGCTCCAGCGCCGCGGCTGGGCCGTGCTGGAGCCCTGACCCGTCACCGAACTCGCCGCGCTCAGCCGCTCTGGAGTTCGGCGAGTTCGAGCCAGCGGGCTTCGAGTTCGTCGAGTTCCGCCTGCGCGACCGCCAGATCGGTGCCGAGCGCGGTGAGCTCGGCGTGATCGGAGGCCGTCGACAGTCGTTCGGTGAGACGGTCGACCTGCTTTTGCGCCTTGACCATCGCCTGCTCGGTCTCGCGTAGTTGACGCCCGATGGTCGATGCGCTCGGACCAGCTGCTTTCGCATTAGCGGCAGCCGGCGCGGATACCGGCTTCCGTGACGGTGCGGCGCTCGGCTTCTCCTGCCTGGCCCGCTCCGCGAGCCATCCGCTGACCCCGCCGGGAACGCGCCGCACGGCGCCGCCGGGATCGATGGCCAGCACGTGATCGGCGACGCGATCGAGGAATGCACGATCGTGGCTGGCGACGACCAGCGCGCCGGGCCAGTCGTCGAGGAACGCCTCCAGTGATCGGAGCGTGTCGAGGTCGAGGTCGTTGGTGGGCTCGTCGAGGATCAGCAGGTTCGGCTCGGTCGCGAGCACCATCACCAACTGCAGGCGCCGCCGCTCGCCGCCCGACAGCATCCGCACGGGGGCGTACTGCGCGGTCGAGTCGAACCAGAATCGCTCGAGCAGCGCTCGGTCTCGATGGTCGGGCTCGCGGTGCGGGCCGGCGACGAGCTTACGAACGACAGCGTTCGGATCGAGATCGGACGAGTGCTGGTCGGCGAATCCGACGACCACGGTCTTGCCCCGCTTCACGGTGCCCGCTGCGGGCTCGCAGCGACCAGCGATGATGTCGAGCAGCGTCGACTTGCCGGAGCCGTTGGGACCGACCACGGCGAGCCGAGCGCCGGGCTCGATCAGGAGGTCGACGTGCTCGAACACCGTCAGCTCGTGTGGGGCACCCACGTTGAATCGCTGGGCGACATCTTCCAGTTCGACGACCTGGTTGCCGAGTCGAGCGGTGCCTCCACCGAGCTGGAGTTCGCTCCCCCGCACCCCGACGGGCGCCGGGCCTCCGGACACGATCTCGTTCGCCGATCGCAACCGCGCCTTGGGCTTGGTCGAGCGGGCAGGGGCGCCGCGGCGCAGCCAGGCGAGTTCCCTGCGGGCGAGGATCTTGCGGGTCGACTCCTCCTGCACCTCACGGTCGATTCGCTCGGCCCGAGCGTCGAGGTAGGTGGCGTATGCGCTCGCCCCGGCCGCCGCCTGGTGGACGAAGCACCGACCGATGTCGAGCTCGACGACCTTGCTCGGCCCCACGTCGGTGGTCAACCGATCGAGCGCATGGCGGTCGTGGGTGACCAAGACGAGCGCCGAATTCATCTTGACCAGTCGAGATTCGAGCCATTCGATCGCTTCGAGGTCGAGGTGGTTGGTCGGTTCGTCGAGCACCACCATGTCGTGATCGCCGTGCTCGTCGTCAGCGAGGACCTTGGCGAGGGCAACCCGCTTCGCCTGACCGCCGGACAGTTCGTCGGTTCGCCGGTCGAGCAACGGCTGCACGCCGAGCTTCGTGGCGACTGCGGCAACCTCCCACGAGTCACCGAGGAAGTCGTTCACCGTGCCAGCCGGAAGGACCGGATCCTGCTCGAGCGAGACGATCCGAACACCTCGCCCGAACCGCACGTCGCCGGCGTCAGGTTGCAACACACCGGTCATGATCTTCAGCAGCGTCGTCTTGCCCGATCCGTTGACCCCGACCACCGCCACGCGGTCACCGGTCGACACGGTGACCGCAAGATCGGCGAACAGCACCTTGTCGGGCTGGGCGAGCGCCACACCGGCGAGGTCCACACAGATCACGCCGCCCGACGCTACGGCGTTACATCATGGGTCAGACCCCTGATGTAACGCCGTCACGCATCAGTCGGGGCGGCCGCTGTTGACCCGCTCAGTGATCTTCGCTTCGGCTTCCGCGAGCTTCTCGTCGGCCTCGGCCTGATCGATGCGGCCGTTCTCGACGGCATTGGCGACGCGCTCTTCGAGTTCGTCGACCAGTTCGTCGATCACGGCTTGCACCTCGACGCCCTGCGCGGTCGCGATCTCGGCGAGCGTGGCGCCGTCAAGGAGTTGCTGACGGAGCTCCTGGGCATCGAGGCCGAGCAGGTCGGTCAGAGCCTCCGAGGCAACTCCCCGGCCAAAGCCGCCACGATGGCCACCCGGACCGCCGCGCTCGCCGCGTTCGCTGCGTTCCGGGCGGTTCTCGACGAGGTGGGCCGTGACCGCATCAGCCTGCTCCGAGGTGATCGTGGCGTCGTCGACGAGCGGCTGGAGTGCCTCGCGAAGGCGCACGCCGGGCTCGGCTGGTGTGTCGGTGGTCGTCGAGTCGTCCCCGTCGACCTGCTGCACGACGGCTGCGGGGGTCGAGGCGGACGCTGCACTCGTCAAGCCGGGCACACCGAAGACGAGCCCGGCCGCCGTGCCGGCGAGCAAGCCGCCTGCCACACCGACGGCCACTCCACGGCGTCGTCCCGTTCCCGATGGAGCAGGTGCAGTGTCATTGCGTTCGTTGTTCATGACGTGATGTCCTTTCAACTGTCGGCGCCACGAGGGTTCTCGATGACATGACTGATCGTGAACGCCCTCGGTGAAGATCATGCGGGAGCCGCGTAAGACCAACGTGTGAGAACCGTCGTGGCGATTAGGGTCTCGACACGATGGTCGTTCGCATCGTGGTGGCCGAGGATTCCCTGCTGGTCCGCGAGGGCATCGTGAAGCTCCTCGAAGCGCACGACGACTTCGAGATCGTGGCGCTGTGCGTCGATCTTCCAGAGTTGTTGGCCGCGGTCGACGAGCACGAACCCGATGCCGTCCTGACCGACATCCGCATGCCCCCGGACAACAGCGACGAAGGCATCGTTGCGGCATCGATCCTTCGACAGCGGCACCCCGGCGTCGGCGTGGTGGTTCTGTCGCAGTTCGTCGAGCCGACGTATGCGATCAAACTCTTCGACGGCGGTTCACAGGGTCGCGCCTACCTGCTCAAGGAACGCTTGTCCGACGTCGACCAACTCATCCAGGCGATCCACGAGGTCACCACCGGTGGGTCGGTGATCGACCCCCGCGTGGTCGAGTCGTTGGTCGAGGTGCGCAGCCGCGCCCGACACTCCCCCCTCGAACACCTCACGCCCCGCGAGATGGACGTGCTCTCCGAGATCGCCCAGGGCAAGAACAACGCCGCCGTCGCCACGTCGCTGGTGCTGTCGGAACGGGCCGTCGAGAAGCACATCAACTCGCTGTTCTCCAAGCTCGGCCTCGGCGAGGAGCCCGACGTGCATCGCCGGGTCAAGGCGGTGCTGCTCTATCTGGCGGACCGAGGTACCACGGGATGACCTGGTGTGGCTGGCACCACCAGGTCCACACCGGGTAGCGCCCTGGAACGTGGTCGACGACCCAGCGTACACTGACCTGCGATGAGCCCGCCCGCGTCGCCCTCACCGTTCGCGGGCCCGGCACTGTGGGCGCGCCGTGAGGTCCGACGCGACTGGCGTGCCCTGCTCGTCGTTGCGATCCTCATGGCCATCGCCGGAGCCGGTGTGATGGCGGCGGTCAGCGGAGCACGGCGCGCCGGGACAGCCGTCGATCGATACGTGGAGGCATCGGGACGGGCCCCCGTCGTGCTGTTCACCGACGGAGCGTTGGAGGAACAGCTCGTCGAGCGTCTGACCGCCGACCGGCGGGTGGAGCAGATCGCGACAGGGAGACTCCACGCAATCGCTCCTGTCGGCGTGTTGCCAGCGGCAGAAGGCGCTACCGGCACGATGCCGGCGGGCGCGGTGAACAACTCACGAACACCGATCGTCGTCGAGGGAAGATCTCCGTCCGGTGGGCTGGAGTTGGCCCTGGCCGAATCGACGGCACGTAACCTCGGACTCCGGGTGGGCGACGACATCGAGCTCCAGGCGCTGAATTGGACGGAGTGCATCGACGAAGGCGAATGCGACCCCATGCCCGCCGGCACCGCTGAGCTGGTGGGTCTGTTGCGCACCGAACAGGACGTCATCCCCGACCCGGACGGGTGGACCATCCTGCTTGCCGCGGACATCGAACTGGGCGACGAGTTGGCCGAGGCGACGTCCATGGGATGGGTGACGAGTGTCTGGCTCCGGCCGGGGATCGATCCTGATGAGTTCGTGGAGGCGTACACCAGCGAGGTCACCGGCGGTGTACAGAGTGACGCAAGCCGACAGAGCGGACCATTGGCGAGCGCCTACCGGGCCGCCGATCTCGAGCACGATGCCGTCGTGATCGGGGCACTCGTCGTTGCAGTCGTCAGCCTCTTGGTCATCGGACAGGCGTACGGCCGCTTCCTCGCCCGGCGTCGAAGCGACGTGCCTGCGCTCAACGCACTGGGAATGCACCGTGGTCAGGTGGCGCTCACGGGGTGGATGCCGAGCGTCGTGGCATCGATACTGGGTGCTGCCCTCGCCGCGCCACTCGCCGTCGCCCTGTCCCCGCTCTTCCCGATGCAGACGGCGCGTCGCGCCGACCCGAACGTCGGCGTCAATGTCGACGCCGTCGTGCTGATGATCGGGCTCCCCGTTCTCGTCGGAGTGGGACTCGTCACGGGTGCGCTCTCCGCCTGGTCGTGGAGCCGCCACCGCGCGGAGGCCCCCCGAGCCGAGGTGTCCCTCGCCGCCAGAGTTGCCGAAGCGTGCAAGCTCGGCCCGTCCTCGGCCATGGGCACCCGATTCGCACTCGAACGTGGGATGGGTTCTCGACGGGTGCCCGTCGCTTCGGCACTGATCGGAGCGGCCGCAGCCCTGCTCGTCGGCACCGCGGCGGCCGTGATCACCGAGAGCCTGCAGCGGGCGCAGACGGACCCGCCGATCTACGGGGTCACCTGGGACTTCGACGTCAACACCGACACGGATCCCGAACAGCCGGACGCCCGCTCGGCCATCGACGGAGATGACCGCCTCGAATCGGTCACCTTCGTGATGACCGGCCGGTTGGACGTCAGCGCGAACGGCGGAGAACGAAGCACGACGGTCATCGGAGTCGACGAAATCACCGGTCGATTCGCCTACACGGTGCTCGATGGGCAACCGCCGGCATCGGCCAACGAGGTGGCCTTCAGCACGACGGCGATGCGGGCCGTCGGCGCCTCGGTCGGTGACACCGTCACGCTCAGTGGCCCCAACGGTTCCCGTGAGGTGGAGATCTCTGCCCGCATCAGCCTCGCCAACGCCGACGGGGGAACGACGGACGGACTCCTCGCAGACCTCGACGTCGTCGTCGACCTCGGCGGCTTCGATCAGGTCACCGAACTCGACAAGCAAGCGGCGCTGCTCGTCAAGGCGACCGACTCGAACCAGATCGAGGGTGTCCGGGAGATGTTCGAGGCAGCGGGCGCGCCGACGACCATCGCGGTTCGAC
Source organism: Ilumatobacteraceae bacterium (assembly GCA_041748635.1). Lineage (GTDB taxonomy): Bacteria > Actinomycetota > Acidimicrobiia > Acidimicrobiales > Ilumatobacteraceae > Sva-07. The sequence continues at coordinate 14,411 of JBGTCW010000603.1, forward strand.
CGACCGAACTGGGTCTGCTCGACGAGGTCCGGCTCGTGCCTGCCTACGTGGCGGCATTCGTCGCCGCGCTCGGCGCGCTCGCAACCTTCCACGCGCTGTTCGTCACCAGCCGACGGCGACGGAGTGACTTGATGGTGCTCCGCGCACTCGGCGGTCGACCCCGAGACGCAGCGAACGTGATCCGCTGGCAGGCACTCGCACTCACCCTGGTCTCGATCGGCCTCGGCGTGCCGCTCGGACTGGCGCTCGGCCGGGTCGTGTGGACCCAGATCGCCACGAGCCGCGACCTCGTCGTGTGGATCGACGTGCCGT
>JBGTCW010000604.1:0-6232 GCA_041748635.1 Ilumatobacteraceae bacterium
GGTGTACACGTCGGGATTCGTGGTCGTGGTGATCGCCGTCGTGCCCCTCACGATCGCGTCGATCGGCGACCTACGCGCCCGCGGACGCGCGGCACTCGCCGTCGGCGGTCCGATCGTGCTGGCCTACCTCGCAGTCCTCGCGAACTTTCAACGCGCCGTCGGGACGTGGGACGCAGCAATCGCGACGAACGCCAGCTACAACTTCGATCCAGCCCTTCCGTTCGTCACCCTCTGGCGCCGAGTGCAGGAACTCGGCAACGACTCGACCCCGAGCATCATCGCGGTCCAGACGCTGCTCGTCGCAGCGATGATGGTGGCAGCAATCGTGGTCGCGTACCGAGACCGCCACGACCTCACGATCGGTGAACGCGGGATCGCGCTCCTCGCACCGGCCCTCTGGCTGCTGCCGCTCACGCTCGGCGGTGACCTCTCGCTGTATCGGGCCGAGTCGCTGCTGCTTCCCGTCGTCGTGCTGCTGTCACGCCTCCGGATGCCGGTGCTGGCAGCGTTCACGGCGGTGAGCGTCCCCGTCTGTTTCCTGATGGCCGAACTGTTCTTCGACGCGACCCTGATCTGACTCCTACGCGCCGGGCGCGCCGACGTGCGACCGAGCGCTTGGGACGACCCGGACCCTCCACCACAGCGCGAAGAGTTGCTGCGCCGACCGCGCTATGCGCGGCAGACGGAAGAATTGCGACCGGCCATAGGGGCGCCAATGGTGCGACACGCCGACCTCGACGAACCGAGCGTCGAGCTGGTTCAGCGAGTGCATCAGCTCGACGCAGATCACGCCAGACGTCGACGTCAGCGCGATGCGATCCATCATCGAACTCCGGATCAAGCGGAAGTCACAGTCGGTGTCGCGCACGGACAGCCCGAACAGCAACTTCACGGCGTGGTGGTACGCGCGGCCGATGATCCGCCGATACCACTCGTCACCGCGCCCGATCTTGTATCCCTGCACGATGTCGACGTCGTCAAGCGCTGCGTCGATGCAACGAACGACCTCGGAGGCGTCGTACTGCGCGTCTCCGTCGGTGTAGAACACCCACTGCTTCGTCGCGGCAGCAAAGCCCGATTGCAGGGCGCCGCCGTAGCCGCGGTTGACCGGATGCGCCAGAATGCGCAGCTCGACCACCTCCTCGGCGAGCGCCCGTAGCACGTCGAGCGAACCGTCGGTCGAGCCATCGTCGATCACGATGATCTCGAAGTCGTCGACTGCGTCGGCGAGCGCGGCGCTCGCGTCACGCACCATCCCGGCAATCGAGTGTTCGTCGTTGTAGCAGGGGAAGAACGCGGACACCGAGGTGACCGCTGGGTTACGAACGGTCACGGATAGCCCGCAGCCAACACGTTCGCGACGTGATCGACCTCGGCGTCGTCGAGCTCCGGGAAGCAGGGCAGCGACACACACCGAGCTGCCCAGTCGTCCGCGACGGGCGTCGCTTCACGTGCGAAGCACCGGTACGCAGGCTGCGACCCGATCGAGAACGGATAGTGCACAGCAGTACCGACGCCGGCTGCGGCCAATCGCTCCCGGAACGCATCGCGGTCGGCGACCTTCGCGACGCACAGGTGGTACACGTGGTCGTCGTGGTCGGCCTGCCACTCGAGCCACGGAGCCGCAGCTCGGTAGTGCCTGGCGATCGAACGGCGACGCTGCGTCGATTCGTCCAGTACGGCGAGCTGCACTCGGAGCCAACCGGCTTCGATCTCACTCATCCGGAAGTTCTGACTGACCGCTTCGTGCACGTACTGCCCCGTCATGCCGTGTTGCCGCCGGATACGCACGTCGGCGGCCAGCGCCGCATCATCGGTGAGCACCGCACCACCGTCGCCAATCCCTCCGAGGTTCTTCGTCGGATAGAACGACAGCGCAGCGGCCTGACCGGCCACACCCGCACTCGCACCCTGCGCCTGAGCTGCGTCCTCGATCACGACCGGTCCGAGTCCCAGGATCGGCTCGATGTCGACGGGTCGTCCGTAGAGATGCACCGGGATGATCGCCGCCGTGCGCTCGGTGATCGCCCGCCGCACGGCCTCCACGTCGAGGCCGGCCGTCGACTCGTCGACGTCGACGGGAACCGGAACCGCACCGACCGCACACACCGCCGACGCCGTCGGGACCGCAGTGAAACCGGGCACGATCACTTCGTCACCAGGGCCTACCCCGCACGCCACCATCGACAGTTCGATCGCCGACGCACCGCTCGCCACACCGACGACGTGTGCCACACCGAGGGCTTCGGCCAGTTCGTGTTCGAGCGAGTGGAGCTCGTCACCCAACAGCACTCGGCCCGACGCCGCCACTCGGCGCACCACCTCGATCAGGTCGGGTTCGAACCGCCGGTATCGACGGGTCAGGTCGATGAACGGAACCATGTCACCTCGACCGTCTCACTCCGTCGATTGTGGCGCGGATTCCATTGGCGAAACGGGTTCGCGGCGTCCAACCGAGCATCCGCTCGGACTTCGAGAAGTCGCCCTGATAGCTGCCGATGTCGATGCGTTCCAGACCATCCGGCCACGGCACACACCTGACCGTCGCACCGGCGCCGGCGGCCTCGACCACGTGACGTGCGATGTCGGACAACGCCAACACCTCGGAGTGACCGAGATTGAAGATCTCCCCCACGGCCGCCTCGTGCGGGGCAGCAGCGAGCAAGGCGTCGACGACGTCATCGACGTACACGCAGTCGCGCTGCTGCGATCCGTCGCCGAACAACTCGATGTCGTCACCGCCGAGCGCCCGGCGGATGAACACCGACAGAAACCCCTGATCGGGCCGATCGAGATGGAGCCGAGGCCCGTAGACGTTGGTGAGCCGCAGGATCGACGCTCGCAGACCGTGCACCTGCGAGTACAGGAGGTGGAACTGCTCGCACGCCAACTTGTCGATGCCGTTCGCATCGACCGGAGCCGTCGGATGGAGCTCGTCGACAGGCAGGTACTGCGGCCGCCCGTACACCTGGCGAGTCGACGTGAGCACGCTGATCGCCGACGGCGCCTCGGCGCGCAAGGTCTGGAGGAAGGCGACGTGATCGGTGAGGTTCAGCTCGATGTCGCGCAGCGGCCGCTCCATCGACGCGAGATGGCTCACCTGCCCTGCGAGATTGAACACGAAGTCGCACCCCCGCACGGCGTCGGCAACGTCCGGGGCACCGATCGAACACTCCCAGAGCTCCACGTCGAGACCCTCGAGGTTGCGGCGGTCGCCGCCGTGTTCGGCAACGAGCGCATCGATCACGACCACGTCGGCGCCATCGGCCACCAGGCGATGCACGAGCGTCGACCCGATGAAGCCGAGCCCGCCCGTGACAACACAACGCGCACCGGCAAACACACCCTCGGTCGATGGCTCAGCGGTCGACGGCTCAGCGGTCATGGGCTGCGCATCCTACGCACGGTACTGAGCGGCCACGTGCGTCACGGAACCCACGATCGGGTGATCATCAGACGCGTGAACACTGCCAGCATGAGCGCCGATACAGCGAGGTACCCGATCACCCATGACCGACCCTTGGAGGCAAGGACGTCGGCGACTGCGAACTGCATCGGGAACGCCAACACGGCGTACCGGGCGAGGCCGACCACGCCGAGCATCAAGGGCGGCACGACGACGAGCACAGTGAGCACCAACCATGTCGGCGGATGTCGGCGCACCCGCACGGCGTAGGCAGTGGCGGCAATCGCGAACACGATCACGTGAGCGATCGCCAACCGCGAACCGAGCGGGTCGGTCACGAAGTCGATCACCGAAAGTTCGATCCACGCGTCCTTGGCCGCCCAGAACACGAACGGATCGCCCGTACGCGCATCGAGGTACGCCAACCACCCGAGCATAAACGCCGCAGACGGCACCGACACCGCCAACGCCGCCCGCCAACCAGCGCGAGCCAGGAACACCGCCAGAATCAATGCGGCGACAATCAGCGCACCGTTCGGGCGACTCGCCGTGGCACACACCGCAACCAGCCCGGCGACAACCCAGCGATGCGAATCGGCGGCCACGAGCGCCCACACCGCCCCAGCGAGGAACACCGCATCGGAGTACCCGAGCACCAGACTGAGCGCGCCCGGCGCCAGCGCGACCACCCACACCGCCCAACGTGCCGTTGAGGGGATGAGGTGCGATGACGCCAGCCGGTACAAGCCAGCGAACGCGATCAGCGACGCTAGCCACGCAACACCGGCCAAGGCCACCGTTTCGGAGGCACCGAAGCGCATCGGCAGGCCCGCAAGCGCCGGAAACAGCGGGAAAAACGGATACTCGCTCCAGTTGCCGGGCACGTACGGCACGTCGTAGCCATCGCGCGCGATGAGCCGGAACCATTGGCCATCCATCCACAGCAGCGCACCGGCGTAGAAGCGGTCACCCTTGATGTTGACGGCGAGCGCCGGCACCACCAAGAGGCGCACCACGATCCACGGAAGTACCACCGCCCGGAACGGAAACGCGTTGCGTATCCCGAGTGTCGACGAGCGGCGGTCGACGGGCACTTCGACCCCTGGCGCTAGCGTCACGGACCCGAACACTAGGAGGTGCGTGGGCCATGGAGATGGCGGAGTACCGGCGGATGGCCGAAACCGAGGAAACCCACTGGTGGTACGCGGCGACGCGGGCTCTGCTGCGCCAACTGCTGGAGCCGATCGTGGCGACCGGTGGGACATTTCTCGACGTCGGTGCGGGGACCGGCGCCACTGGCGCCTGGCTCGCCGATCTGGGCACGTTGGTCGCCCTCGACTTCGAACACGAGGCGCTCGCCATGGCGGCGCAACGTCACCCTCTCCAACTCCCGATCGCGGCCGACGCGTGCGCACTCCCCGTCGCCGACGCCAGCGTCGACGCCGTGCTCTGCGTGACCGTTCTGTGTCACCAGTCGATCGAATCGCCCACTGCGGCCGTACGCGAATTCGCCCGCGTGGTGCGCCCCGGTGGGATCGTGTGCCTGTGGGAACCCGGAGTTCGACGGTTGCGCCGCGCCCACGACCGGGTCACCCACACCGGGCGTCGGTTCTCTCGGTTCGATCTCGCACGATGCGCAACTGAAGCGGGGCTCGATGTGATCCGCTCCACCGGTGCCCACTCGTACCTGGTGCCTCCCGCCTTCGTGAAGTCAGTGCTCGAACGCGGCGAAGTCGCAAGCGATCTCGACGGACATGCGGGCGGCCTGGGCGGGGTCCTCGCGACAGTCGCTCGGGCCGAGCGGGCCCTGCTGCGGCGGACCGACCTTCCGTTCGGGCTGTCGGCCATTACGCTTGCGACGCGCCCTGGGTGACTGCCCTGGCGTCGGATCGACCGGCCGCCAATGGTCACATCGGTAGTCTCGGCAATCGTGACCACCCACGACCCAACTTCGACCGGTGTGCTGTCGGTCGTGATGCCGTGTTTCAACGAGGAGCAGACCGTCAAGGAGATCCTCGATCGGGTGCTCGACTCGCCGCTCGTCGGTGAGGTCATCGCCATCGACGACGCCTCGACCGACGACACGTTGTCGATCCTCACCGCCTACGACGACGAGCGACTTCGAGTCCTCGCCCAGCCGGTCAACCAGGGCAAGGGCGCAGCCCTGCGGCGCGGATTTGGCGAAGCGACCAAGCCGTACGTCATCGTGCAGGACGCCGACTTGGAGTACGACCCGACCGAGTATCCCAAGGTGCTCGCGCCGCTGTTGTCGAACGAGGCCGACGTGGTCTACGGGTCGCGATTCAGCGGTGGTGACGCCCGGCGGATCCTCTACTTCTGGCACACCCTAGGCAACCGGGCGCTCACGCTGGCATCGAACATGGCGACGAACCTCAACCTGAGCGACATGGAGACGTGTTACAAGGCGTTTCGGCGCGAGATCATCCAGAGCATCGAGATCGAGGAGGACCGCTTCGGGTTCGAGCCCGAGGTGACGGCGAAGGTCGCCGCGATGCGCTGTCGGGTGTACGAGGTCGGCATCAGCTACTACGGGCGGACCTACGACGACGGCAAGAAGATCGGCTGGCGCGACGGCGTCCGGGCCGTGTTCTGCATCGTCGCGTACTCGCCGCCTGGAGTGCGCTTCGGCGTTCGGCGGGCGAGCCCCATCGTTGCTCGACTCACCGGATTCTGAGCCCCCCGCCCGATCCGCTGCGTTCAGCCCGGCTTGCGGGCGACGAGGAACACCGACTGGCCGAACGGCACCCGCACCCTGGTCTCGAACCATCGAACGACCGGCACGATCCAGCGGTCGAAGATCTTGAC
>JBGTCW010000605.1:0-5444 GCA_041748635.1 Ilumatobacteraceae bacterium
GAGGGAGCGGCCACTGGTGTCCCGGAGATCGCGATCAGCGCGAGCGCGGCGTCGTGGGCCGGCACCCGGACGCCCACGGTATCGAGGCCACCGGTGACGACGTCGAGCACACCCGGTGCCTTCGGCACGACGATCGTGAGCGGACCGGGCCATGCCGTCTCGGCGAGCAGTCGCGCCGCGGGCGAGACGTCCGATGCCCACTCGTCGAGGTCGGTGGCGGCGCCGAGATGCACGATCAGCGGATGATCGGTGGGACGACCCTTCACCTCGAAGATGCGAGCAACCGCGGCGGCGTTACGGGCGTCAGCGGCGAGCCCGTAGACGGTCTCGGTCGGGATCGCAACGAGACCGCCGTTGCGGACCGCACGCGCAGCCCGCTCGACATCGGTGGTGACGAGGTCGTCGGACACCATTGCGACGTCAGATCGCGTCGAGGAACTCGAGCGCAGCGTCGAAGAATCCGAACGACTCTGTCGTGGCGAAGTGATCGACGTTGCGCAGCGTCTCGCACCGGCCGTGCGGGAACGCGGCGGCCAACTCGTCGGCCGGGTACACGAAGTCCTGATCGCCGACGACCACGAGCACCGGACAGCTCACCGCCGCGCAGGCCTCGGCGGTGATGGCCGGCGCGGGTGGCCGCTTCATCACGGCCGTCAGCGCCTCGATGTCATTGCCGGGCTGGCTTGCGTACTGCGTGAACGACCGCACGGTGTTGTCGAGCGTTGACGGATCCCCGCCAGCGGCAACCGATTCCAGCCCGGCCACGATCGCGGCGGTTCCGGTGTCGTTACGTTGGAAGATGTTCTTCCCCACTCCGGCGAGGACGATGCGGTTGAATCGATGCGGTTCGGCCGTTGCCAGGCGCAGGAGGGTGATTGCGCCGAGCGAGAACCCAACGGCATCGACGGGTTGGTCCGGCAGCGAGTCGAGCACGCGTTCGGTCAGGTCGGCGTAGGCCTCGGGCTCGTGGGGCTTCGGCGCTGCGCCGTGGCCGAGCAGGTCGACGCCGATCACGTCGGCTCCAGCATCCTCGAGCAGTGCGGTGAACCCGCTGCGCTGCCAGGTGGCCTCGAACGACCCGCCCCAACCGTGCACGAGGACGACGGGTGGAGCGGGAGACGAGGTCATGCACTCGCCAGGCTAGGCCCTAACCTGAGGTCGCTCGTCAAGCGAGTGTCGCTGGCCCGCACGGGTGAACACAGACGAGGAGAACCCCATGCGAATGCTTCACCCCGAACCCGGCTACGACCTGACGTACAACGACGTGTTCATGGTGCCGAGCCTGTCGGACGTGCCTTCGCGGATGAGCGTCGACCTGCGCACACCGGACGGGATCGGCACGACCATCCCGCTCGTCGTTGCGAACATGACCGCAGTCGCTGGCCGGCGCATGGCAGAGACGGTCGCCCGACGCGGTGGCATCGCGATCCTGCCGCAGGACATCCCCGTCTCGGTAGTGGCACGGGTGATCGACTACGTGAAGCGGTGCCACACGGTGTTCGAGACACCGATCACGCTGGGCCCGGACTCGACGATCGGCGACGCGCTGTCGTTGATCCACAAGCGGGCGCACGGTGCGGTGGTCGTGGTCGACGACGGCGTCCCGGTCGGGGTGTTCACCGAACGCGACGGTGACGGCTTCGATCGGTTCACGCAGCTCGAACACGTCATGAGTTCGAGCCTGCACATCCTGAGCCCCGACATCGAACCCGCCGCAGCGTTCGATCACCTGGGTCGGAATCGCCTCCGAGTCGCTCCGGTGGTCGACGACGGTCGCCTCCTGGGCGTGATCACCCGCGAGGGCGCCTTGCGATCGACGATCTATCAACCGGCCCTCGACGCGGACGGACGCTTGATGGTCGGCGTCGCGGTCGGCATCAACGGCGATCCAGCCGCGAGGGCGAAGGCCCTGGTCGGCCATGGTGTCGACGTGCTCGTGATCGACACCGCGCACGGACACCAGACCCGCACGTTGCAGGCGGTCGAATCGGTGCGTTCGGTGCTCCCCGACGCCAAGATCGTGGCCGGCAACGTCGTGACCACCGACGGCACGCGCCAGCTCATCGAGGCAGGCGCCGACATCGTGAAGGTCGGCGTCGGCCCGGGCGCGATGTGCACGACTCGCATGATGACCGGAGTCGGTCGGCCTCAGTTCTCGGCGGTGGTCGAGTGTGCCGAGGAGGCGCGGCGGTTGGGTCGCCACATCTGGGCCGACGGCGGGGTGCGCTATCCGCGCGACGTTGCGCTCGCGCTCGCTGGGGGTGCGGCCAGCGTGATGTTCGGCTCGTGGCTGGCCGGCACGCACGAGTCCGCCGCCGACACGCTGCGCGACCCGGACGGCCGGCTCTACAAGGAAAGCTTCGGTATGGCCTCGAACCGGGCGGTGAAGCACCGGACGCAGGGCGATCACGGCTTCGAACGGGCTCGCAAGGAGCTGTTCGAGGAGGGCATCAGCACGTCGCGCATGTACCTGGATCCCGAACGTCCGAGCGTGGAAGACATCGTCGACCAGATCGTCGCCGGACTCCGCTCGGCGTGCACCTACGCAGGTGCCGACTCGATCCCGTCGTTCCAGGAGCGGGCCGTGGTCGGTGTGCAGAGCGCTGCCGGCTACGACGAGGGCCGCCCGATCGGCGTGTCGTGGTAACCGCGGTGTCGTCAGACGGAACTGCGACTGGTCGCCCTGCCGCCGCCGTCGTGGTGGCAATCGACGGGCCGGCCGGCGCCGGCAAGAGCACAGTGGGCCGGGAGGTCGCTGCTCGGCTCGGTTTGGACTATCTCGACACCGGAGCGATGTACCGCGCCGTCACGTTCGCCGCGCTGCGACGCGGCATCGATCCCACCGACGACGACGCAGTTGCCGCTGTTGCGGACACTGTCGAGCTCGGCGTCGACGACGCAGTCGTGCTCGTCGACGGCGTCGATGCGACCGTGGAGATCCGCGGACGCGAGGTGACGGGCGCCGTGAGTGCCGTCGCGGCCAACACCCGTGTCCGCGCGGAACTGGTTCGTCGCCAGCGAGCGTGGGTGGACGAACACGGTGGTGGCGTCGTCGAGGGGCGCGACATCGGATCGGTGGTGTTCCCCGACGCCACGCTCAAGCTGTTCGTGACGGCCTCGCCACGGGTGCGCGCCGAACGTCGCGTCGCCGAGATCGGCGGCGACGTCACCGAGGTCGAGGCGTCGATCATCGAACGCGACCGCAAGGACTCGACCCGCGCCGACAGCCCACTCACCGAGACGTCGGACGCCGTCGTGGTCGACACGACCGGACTGTCGATCGACGACGTGGTCGAGCACATCCTCGGGTTGATGCCGGCATGACCGCATCGTCGACCCAGTTCGTCGGCGATTCACCAACGAGCAGGCTGGCCTACCGCGTCATCCGCTCGCTCGTGTGTTGGCTCACGTCGGTGATCACGCGTCTGCACGTCGACGGCCGCGACCGGCTTCCCACCACCGGTGCCTACGTGCTCGCGCCGATCCATCGCAGTTACGTCGACACGCCCATCGTGGCCTGTGTCACGAGCCGGCGACTGCGCTTCATGGGTAAGCAGGAGATGTGGAAGTACCCGCGGCTCGGTCGGCTGTTCTCGCTGCTCGGTGCGTTCCCGGTGAACCGCGGGACGGCCGATCGCGAGGCGCTGACACGGTGCATCGCAGTTCTCAATCGCGGCGAGCCGCTCGTGTTGTTCCCCGAGGGAGAGCGCAAGGACGGTGCGCGCGTGCATCCGCTGTTCGACGGTGCTGCGTTCGTGGCGGCACGCGCCGGTGTGCCGATTGTGCCGGTCGGCATCGGCGGCTCGGCCAGGGTGATGCCTCGACACGCGAAGATGGTCCGTCCGCACAAGGTGCACGTCGTCATCGGGGAGCCGTTCAGCGTGGAGGTGGGCGAGTCCGGGCGAGCGTCGCGTCGGGCGATCGCCGATGCCTCAGCCCGGCTCTCGGTCGAGCTCCAGCGCCTGTTCGATCTCGCCGAAGCCCGCGTCGGCTGAGCTCGTCGCCGTCAGGAGGTCGAGTCGTCTTCGGCCAGGAACGAGGTGAGTGCCGCTGTGAGGTGCGCAGGGTCGTCGACGCCGCAGAGTTCGCGTGCGGAGTGCATCGACAACTGTGCGACGCCGACGTCGACCGTCGAGATGCCGAGACGCGTCGCCGTGATCGGGCCGATCGTCGAGCCGCACGGCATGTTGTTGCGCGAGACGAAGACCTGCCACGGCACGCCCGCACGCTCACACGCCCGCTGGAACGTTGCCGCGGTGTCGGCGGAGGTGGCGTAGCGCTGGTTGGAGTTGACCTTGATGGCCGGCCCGGCGTTGACGATGGGCCGATGTCCTGGTTCGTGCCGCTCGGGGTAGTTGGGATGCACGGCATGAGCGTTGTCGGCCGAGACGCAGGCAGACCCGGCGAACGAACGGGCGAGGTCGTCCGCGGTGCCGCCGCGTGCGGCGACGATCCTCCCGAGTACCGATTCGAGGAACGGACCTGCCGCGCCCGACCGGCTCGCAGAGCCGACTTCCTCGTGATCGGTCAACACGATGACGGCGATGTGGTCAGCGGGCGCCGCATCGGCCAGCGCGGTGACCGCTGCCCAACACGACAGCTGGTTGTCGAGACGTCCCGATGCCAGCAGTGAATGATCCGCACCGATCACGGCGGCGCCCTGCACGTCGTAGAGGCACAGCTCCCACCATGCGGGCTCACTCGACAGGTCGCCGACCGTTCGGACCCACGACGAGAACTCACCGATCGTTGGCGTGCCGACGCCCCACACGGGGGTGAGGTGCTGCTGGGTGTCGAGCACGAGCCCCCCACCGTTCACGTCGCGATCGAGGTGCACCGCCAGCTGTGGCACCCGGGCCACCGGCTCCGCCACGTTCAGCAGCGACACCGACCCGTCGGCGCCGATCACCCGTCCGGCGATTCCCAGATCGCGATCGAGCCAGCTGTTGTTCAAGATCCCGCCGTAGACCTCGACGGCGAGCTGCTTCCAACCATGGCCGCCGGCGTCGGGCCGTGGCTTCACCCGCAGACACGGTGAGTCGGTGTGGGCGCCGACGAGGCGGAACGGAGTGTGAGCCACCGCGGCTCTGGGCGGCAGGCGCCAGGCGATGATCGCCCCTGATCTCACGACGTAGCCCGACTCGGGGATGTCGGTCCACGGTGCTGCCTCGTCGAGTTGCACGAATCCGTCGAGTCGATCGATCGTCGACTCGACGGCGTGCCATGGCGACGGCGACGCGTCGAGGAAGTCGATCAGGTCGTGGTTCATCATCAACCCTCCCGCTCAACCGCGCTGGAACAGACCCATCGTCAGGCCCGTGTTGCGCAGGTGGCTCGTCTCGTTGATCGTCACGATCGAGCGCTCGCCGCTGGACGCTGCCGCAACCCGGTTGATCGAGGTGTAGTTGGGATAGAAGAACCCGCGGACGAACGCGTCGAGTCCG
>JBGTCW010000606.1:0-2185 GCA_041748635.1 Ilumatobacteraceae bacterium
TCGGCGCAACAGTTCTACACCGGCGGCCTCGCCGCGTTCACCGCGGTGTCGGCCACCTTCACGAACCTGGCGAACATGGTCCCGATCCGACGCGACGAAGGCGTGCTCAAGCGGTGGCGCGGGACGCCACTTCCGACAGGCATCTATCTCGCAGGGTTCATCATCTCCGCGGTGATCATCGCTGGCATCGGTGTGGTCCTGATGCTCACCCTCGGCGTGGTCGTGTACGACCTTGAGATCGATGCAGCCAAGATGCCGGCCGCCGTCGTGACGTTCGGCATCGGAGTCGGCTCGTTCGCGGCATTGGGTATGGCACTCGCCTCCCTCGTGAAGTCGGCCAGCTCGGCCTCGGCAGCTGCCAACGCGATCATCCTGCCGATGGCGTTCGTGTCGAACATCTTCATCCAGGTCGACGGCGCACCGGCATGGATCACCACACTCGGCAACATCTTCCCGCTCAAGCATTTCGCGGAGGCGTTCCAGGACTGCTTCACCCCGTTCGTCGATCCGCCCGCGTTCGACTGGCCGAGCCTGGCCTACATCGCGCTCTGGGGTGTGGCCGGGCTGGTCGTGGCGCTGCGCTGCTTCACGTGGGAACCGAGCGGAAGCGCCCCCCGGTCGCGTCGAGAGCGTCGCTCCACCGCAGATCCCGCGACCTGATCGCGCCAACTGCCGATTCCACTCCCGTCCCGATTGCCGACATCCTCTCCGTGATGCGCGTGAGCGGGGCGGTCAGGAGAACACGACGGTCTTGTGACCATGGACGATCACTCGGTGCTCGAGGTGAGCCCGCACGGCGCGGGCCAGCACGATCGTCTCGAGGTCGCGACCGCGAGACGTGAGCCGGGCGACATCGTCGCGGTGGGTGACGTGCACCGTGTCCTGTTCGATGATCGGGCCCTCGTCGAGCTCGGCGGTCGCGTAGTGGGCGGTGGCGCCGATCAACTTCACGCCGCGGTCGTACGCCTGACGGTAGGGGTTGGCACCGACGAACGCCGGCAGGAACGAGTGATGGATGTTGATGATCCGACCCGGGTGAGCGCTCACGAAGCGGTCGCTGAGGATCTGCATGTAGCGCGCCATCACGATCAGCTCGACGCCGTGCTCGTCGAGCGCGGCCAGGATGCGATCCTCCTGGTCGGCCTTGGTGTCCGGCGTGACTGGGAAGTGCAGATACGGGACTCCCATGTGCGCGGCGATGTCGGCGTGGTCGGGATGGTTCGACACGATGACGCGCAGATCCATCGGGAGTTCACCGCTGCGCCACCGGCTGAGGAGGTCGTAGAGGCAGTGCGGCTGCTTGGACGCCATGAGCGCGGTCGGGGTGGCGATGTCGGTGAAGCGGAGCTCGACCGTCATCCCGAGGCGCTCGGCGGTCGGCGCGAAGGCGGTGACGATGTCGTCGCGTCCGAGGCCGAACCCGTCGAGGTCGAACTCGATGCGTTGGAAGAACATGGCGCCGCCAGCGCCAGTGGCCGGGTCGACGTGTTGCTCGGCGTGGACGATGTTGCCCCGATGATCGGCGAGGAACTGCGCTGAGGCGGCCACGACGCCTTGCTGGTCCGGGCACGAGAGCAGGAGGACGGCGGTCATGTGCCTCGTTCTACCGTCCGACAGCCGTCGAGCGCGGACCGAGTGCGAAACACGCGACCGCTGTCGCCGCCGCAGCGTTGAGCGAGTCGACGCCGCCGGCCATCGGGATCCGTACCGGCGTCGCGAGCGAGAGCAGCTCGTCGCTCAGCCCCGAGCGTTCCGATCCGATCATGATGCCGACGCGCTCGCCCGGCGTGATCGATCCGATCGGAACGGCGTCGATGGCGGGGGTCAAGGCGTACAGCTCGAAGTCGTCGGTGCGCCCCCGCAGATCGTCAGCCAGATTGTTCGTACGCGCATGCGGGAGCGAGAAGATCGTGCCCATGCCGACGCGAAGCGATCGTCGCGCCAGCGGGTCGGCGCTGGTGTGGTCGAGGATCAGCCCGTCCCAGCCGAAGGCGGCGGCATTGCGAATGATCGAGCCGATGTTCGACGGGTTGTCGACGGCTTCGACGATCACGAGTCGCCGGCAGGTCGCGGCGAGTTCATCCACGCTCGGCCGGGCGGGTCGGTCGAACAGGGCGATGATCGTCAGCGGCACACCGAGTTGTGCGACCACGCTGCGCACGGCTGGTCCGCCGCCGTAGACGGG
>JBGTCW010000607.1:0-4311 GCA_041748635.1 Ilumatobacteraceae bacterium
TCAGCGCATCGGCCTCGCGCAGGTTCGTTCCGTCGGGCAACGCGGCGCGCGCCGATGCGATCGCCGTCGGCTCGAGATCGCAACCGGTGAGCGTGGCGGCGGCACCGAGCGAGCCGATCCGATGGTCGGCAGCGAGCAGGAAGCGCCCGTCGCCGCAGGAGGGGTCGAGCACCGACGCCGAGCGACCACGAGATGCGACGAACTCCGGCGTGATGACCGACTCGACGACCGTGGCGACGAGGTCATGCGGGGTGTACCACGCGCCGAGCTGCTTTCGCGTGGGCCGCTTCGGGGTGGGTTGCTTTCGAGTGGCGACCACACGCGCAGACTACGGTCCGTCCCCGTGACCCAAGGTGGCCCGAGCTCGATGGCGAACGGCACCAGTCGCTATCTCACCTTCGACCGGCGAACCTGGTCCGACCTGCGCGCGGCCACGCCGTTGACGCTCGCCGAGCCCGAGCTGGAGCGGCTGCGCGGCATCAACGAGCGCATCGATCTCGACGAGGTGGCCACGGTGTACCTGCCGCTCAGCCGCCTGCTGAACCTGTACATCAGCGCCACCCAGGACCTGCACCGGGTCGCCGCCACGTTTCTCGGCACGATCGCGCCGAAGGTTCCCTACGTGATCGGCATCGCCGGAAGTGTGGCGGTCGGCAAGAGCACGTTCGCCCGCATCCTGCAAGCGCTGCTCGAACAGTGGCCCGATCATCCGAAGGTCGACCTGATCACCACCGACGGCTTCTTGTACCCGAACCGGGTCCTCGAAGAGCGCGGCATCATGAACCGCAAAGGTTTTCCCGAGTCGTACGACACCAGGGCGTTGCTGCAGGTCCTTCGCGAGATCAAGAGCGGCCACGAAGTCGTCGAGGCACCGGTGTACAGCCACGTCGTGTACGACATCGTGCCCGACGAGAAGGTGACCGTTCGCAACGCCGACATCGTGATCATCGAAGGCCTCAACGTCCTGCAGACCCGCAGCGGGGCCCCCGAGTTCGTGAGCGACTACTTCGACTTCTCGATCTACGTCGACGCCGAAGAGTCCGACATCGAGCGCTGGTACGTCGATCGATTCCTCGCACTGCGGGCGTCGGTGTTCCAGGATCCCGACTCGTTCTTCCGGTTCTACGCCGAACTCAGCGACGACGACGCGGTTGCGACGGCCAAGCAGATCTGGCGCGAGATCAACGGTCGCAACCTGCGCGAGAACATCGCACCGACCCGCGAGCGGGCGTCACTCGTCGTCCACAAGACCGCCGACCACAGCGTCGACCGCGTCCAGTTGCTCCGCCTGTAACCACCCGTGTGGGTCGCTCGGGTTCAGAGCGTGGCGAGGCCCAGCCAGAGTGGAACGTCGGCGATCGACGCGAGCTCGACGACGTCCTCGCCGTGACCGTCAGCGCGCTCGTGCTCCCAGGTGATGTGGTACGGCACGTGGAGCGCGTGACCTCCGATCGCAAGCACCGGGAGCACGTCGCTGCGAAGCGAGTTACCGATCATCAAGAACCGCTGCGGCGACACGCCGAGGCGATGCAGGATCTTCGAGTACGTGGCGGGGTCCTTCTCGAGGACGATCTCGATGTCGGTGAAGTGGTGTTCGATGCCCGAGGTGGTGACCTTGCGGGTCTGGTGAACGAGGTCACCCTTGGTGATCATGATCGTTCGCACGTGCGGCGACACTGCGGCGAGCACCTGAGGCACGTCGGCGAGCAGGTGGACGTCGTCGAGCAGCATCGACCGTCCCAGATCGAGCAGCTCACCGATGACGGCGCTCGGAATCCGTCCGTCGGTGACCGTGATCGCCGCATGCACCATCGAGAGTGTGAAGGCCTTCACGCCGTAGCCGGTGACCGACAGGTCGGCGGACTCGACCGCCCGGAGCGCAGCCTCGGTGTCGATGCCCTCCGCGACATGCGGACCGACCAGCTCGACGAAACGGCGCTCGGCATGGTGGAACGAGTCCTCGCTGCGCCACAGGGTGTCGTCGGCGTCAAAGGCGACGACGTCGAACTGGTCGATGCGACGACTCACCGGTGGATCGCGTTGAGGTAGTTGTACACCGTGATCCGGCTCACGCCCATGGCGTCAGCGACGTCCTCGACGGCGCGCCGGAGAATGAACGCACCGCGCTCGTCGAGCATGCGGACCGCTCGTTGCTTGTCCTCGCGCGAGAGCGAGGGGAGTCGTCCACCGAGTTCGGCCTCGACCGCATCGATCAGCCGATCGAGTGCGCCGTGCAGCGGCGGCATCCTCACACCGGCGACGGTGCGTCCGTCCCACACGAGCGCCACGTCGCTCGCCTCCATCGCGTCGGCCGCCACGAACGACGCGCCGAGCGCCTCGATCACCGGTTTCACCGATCTGATCAACGGATGCACCGTCGGGCGGCCGTCGGCGCGAGCCGGCCGGTCAGCGCGGCGCTTCGCACTGGTGTCGCTCATCGATCACCCTCGTGAGGCACCTCGAACGCGGGCGGCCCGGTGGGCACCTCGCGGGCGACGTGCACGCTCACATGGGTCGCACCGTTCGCCATCGCGGCGTCGGTCAGCGCACCGACCACGCTTCCCACGTCGTCCAGGTCGACCACGGCCGATGATCCGAACGGGCCGACCTCGACAGTCAATCCGAGCGATTCCGCGGCGGCGATCGCAGCAGTCACGTGTGGGCCTGGCCGCCCCTCGACGAACGGCTCGATGGTGAACTCGACGTACGCCACCCGAACCAGCGTAGAGGTTGTGGAATCAGCCGCGAGCGCCGAGCAGGCGCCGCAGTTCGTCCGACAACGCGATGCAGTCGCGTCCGGCGAGCCCGAACGCCTCGTTCAGTCGGCCGAGCGCCTGCTTGAAACTGCCGTTCCAGTCCTCGACGAACTGCTCGCGCGCCGGTCCCGTCCACGCCGTGCCATTGAGCACGCCGTCGACGGTGGACATCACCTGGGTGATGGTGTCGATCTGCCGGTTGAGAGTGGTGCCGAGGTTGGTGAGCTGCTCGACGTTGGCGCCGTGGGTGATCATGGTTCGCTCCGGTGGTGTCGTGCGACGACCCGATGTCGTCGTCACCGCACCAGTGGGCGATCGCACCCTCGGAAGGGAACGCGTACCATGCGGCGATGACCGGATCTTCGAACGACCAGGCGAACGACCCGATGATCGAATCGGTGAATACGCATGCACGCGACCTGTTGGGCGACACCATCGCGATGCGACGGGCACTGCACGAATGGCCGGAGCTCGGCAACGACCTGCCGATCACCCGCGACCGCGTCCTCGAATCGTTGGAGGGGCTGCCGCTCTCGGTCACCATGCACGAGTCGACCAGCGGGATCGTCGCCCTCCTCGAAGGGTCGCGGCCCGGCCCCACGATGCTGCTGCGCGGCGACATGGACGCACTGCCGATGCCCGAGGACACCGGGCTCGACTACGCGTCACGCATCGACGGCTGCATGCATGCATGCGGCCACGACACCCACACCGCCATGCTCGCGAGCGCCGCGCACCTTCTGAGCGAGCGGCGCGACGACATCGCCGGCCGGGTGCTGTTCATGTTCCAACCCGGCGAGGAGGGCCATCACGGCGCGAGGTTCATGCTCGACGAAGGGCTCCTCGACGTGCCGCTGCGGAGCGATGGCACGGCGTCGCCGGTCGACGCTGCGTTCGCCCTGCACATCACGTCGGCGTTGCCGAGCGGGTGGGTGAGCAGCCGGGGCGGGCCGGTCATGGCGTCGGCCGACACGATGACGATTCGCGTGATGGGCAGGGGTGGCCACGCGAGCGAGCCGCACCGAGCGCTCGACCCCATTCCGGTGGCCTGCGAGATCGTCCAGGCACTGCAGACCATGATCACGCGCACGATCGACGTGTTCGATCCGTCGGTGCTCACCGTCGGGCGCATCTCGGCGGGAACGACCACCAACGTGATCCCAGAGGTGGCCGAGATCGCCGGAACGATCCGCGCCACGAGCGAACGCACGCGCACGAAGGTGCACGACGGAATCCGTCGAGTCGCCGAGGGCGTCGCCGCTGCGCACGGGTGCAGCTGCGATGTCGAGGTCGAATTCGGGTACCCCGTGACACGCAACGACGATCGGTTCGCCGACTGGGCCCTCGACCTGGCCGGTGACGTCGCGGGCGCCGACCACGTGGTCCGGTTACCGCATCCGGTGATGGGCGCCGAGGACTTCAGCTACGTCCTGCAGAACCTGCCCGGCGCGATGGTGTTCCTCGGTGGCACACCGCACGGCGAGAACCCGGCGACCGCAGCGCCGAACCACTCGAACCGGGTGATGTTCGACGAACCGGCGATGGCGACCGGCAC
>JBGTCW010000608.1:0-6283 GCA_041748635.1 Ilumatobacteraceae bacterium
ACTCGCAAGTAGTGGCAGACGACGCAGGTGACCGCAGGTCGAGGCACCTCGACATACTCGCACCTCACAGTCGAACGGGTTGGCAGCCGCTTGGCCGCGTTCGGCCGGCCGAGTCTGTTCGTCACCGCTGGTGACTGGACCGGTAGCCGTGGTCGGCAAGCCAGGAACGTGCTCGGCCCACGCGAGCGTCCTCACGGAACCGGTGCCAGCGCGTGTACTCGTCCTCGTGCCGGCTGAGTTCGGTGGGGAACCGGCGGAATGCGCCAGACCCCGCAAGCGCATCGCTGAGACGAGATGCGAGATCCGGTTGCTCGATGGTCGCGACGAATCGCTGCATCGCGTCGTATGCAGAGCCTGATCCGAGGCCGACCACGAGCAGCCACCGATCCGACTCCGGGTCGAAGTCCGGCGGGCCCTGATCGACGTCGAACAGCTGCGCCGGCCACAACGTTCCGTCGGTCAGGTCGATGAAGGAGTCGCTACCGCCCGACTGGTCGAGTGCTTCGCCGAGTTCGTCGAGGGCGACGGGCAACGTCGTCAGATCCGACGCGGTGCGGTCGACGTAGTGCTCGAGCTCCACGATCAGCTCAGGGTCGCCGATCCAGTTGCGTTGGCCCAATGCCTCGATCAGCCGATGAGCGATCGCGACGTGAACGTCTGAGCGCTCAACGCGCAGAAGTGCGCTGCCGGCGTGTTGGAGTCCGTGGGCGGGAACATCGCCTGCCAGAACCTCCTCGACAGATCGGGTGTCAGCGCCAGCGATGCGGAGCTGTTTCAACCAAGGGTCACGACTCATCGTCGGTCACGTTCATCACCGTTCGACCGACGCCAAGGTCATCCGCCGAGGCCAACGTGCGGGACGCCGGCGCGAGACGCAAGTCGCTGCATCAGTTCGTCGTCCTGTTGCGGGTAGAGGTGGCCGTATCGGTCCAACACGACAGAGACCGATGTGTGACCGGCCATCGCGGCAACGTGCTTGGGGTTGGCTCCTTCAGCGACCCAGAGCGAGACGGCGGTGTGTCGGAGATCGTGGATGCGGAATGGTTCGAGGCCGGCGGCGGCAACCGCAGGACGCCAGACGCGTCGACGAAAGAGCGTCGCCCGGACCGGGAACCCCTCCGGAGACTCGAAGACCAGCCCGTCGGGGTCGACCGGGGGAGTGGCGCGTCGTGACAGCTCGTCGCAGACGAACGAGGGGAGCGGCACCGTTCGGACTGCGGCTTTCGTCTTCGGGGGTCCGAAGGTGATGTGGCCGCCGATGCTGACCAGCGTCTCAGCGATGTCGACTCGTCGTCGGAGAAGATCGACGCGCTTCCATCGCAGGCCGAGCATCTCGCCGAGCCGCAGGCCGCCGAACGCTCCGAGCAACACGAAGGATCGGTACGCCTCGTCGATCTCATCGGCGAGCTTCCAGATGTCGTCGGTGTCGAGGAATCGCATCTCCGGGCGCTCGATGCGCGGGAGCGGGAGCTTGGCGACGGGGTTGTGCGCAATGAGACGGTCGTGGAACGCGGCGTTCACGCACTTGTTCATGAGTTGCACCACGCGGTGGATGGTGGCGGGTGCGAGGTTTCTGCCCTCGGGCGACCCGAGGTCGGCGACCCAGGCACGAAGCGTGGTTCGGTCGAGCTTGCCGAGCGGGGTCGATCCGAAGACCGGGCGGGCGTGCGTACGAAAGAACTGTTCGTCACGGGCCTTCGTGCTCGGGCGCAGATTCGTGACCGTCGGCCACCACTGGTCCCACCACTCACCGACGGTGATGCGACCGAGCCGTGGATCGACGAGGGTGCCGTGCTGACGGTCGACCTCGGTCACGTTGGCGAATGCGAGGGCGTCGCGGCGGCGCTTGAACTGCTTCGAACGTTGCTTGCCGTCAGCGGTGCGGAATCGAACGAGGTAGGCCTTGGAGCCGTCGCTCAACTACTTGTCGACGACCGATGCCATGGGTGAATTCTACTCGCCAGGTGCACACCAGGTGCACAGACGCTTCATGACGAGACGATACGAGACGACACTGAGTGGACGTAAAACACCAGCTCAGGACTACTTTCCGATGTCGGCCTCAAAGGCGTCAAAGTGGCTGATTCGCTTTCACACCGTGGAGGTCGGGAGATCGAGACTCCCATCGCCCACCCGAAGTGGCAGACATCGACCCCGTGGCGATGATCGTGAGCCTGCTGGCCGTGTACGAGGTCAACCGCCGGAGAGGGCCTGCATCAGGACCACCTCGTCATCGTCGGAGATCGGCGTGGACAACTCGTCTTGGACGGCGCGGTTGACGAAGATCCGCATGTGTTGGCGCAGACGGCCCTGTTCGTCGACGACCCGGAATCGGAGACCAGGGAAGTGACGATCCAGGTCCACGAGGAGGTTGTCGAGCGTGACGCCGTTGGCCTCGACATACTTCTCGCCGGCGGTGTACGACCGCAGCGGAGTCGGGATCTGGACTCGCATCAGGTCGAAGCGGGCGCTGCGATCTCGACGGAGTAGATCTCCGGAAGGTGGGCGACGACGCAGGCCCAGTTGTTGCCCTCGTCGACGCTCGCCCACAGTTCGCCCGACGTCGTGCCGAAGTACACCCCGACCGGATCCGCTGCGTCGGTCGTCATGGCCTGCCGCTTCACGGTGAACCAGCCGCGTTCGGGCAGGCCGACATCCTGGCGTTCCCAGCTGCATCCGGCGTCTCGGGTGACGAACACCGCAGGTCGACCATCGGGACTGGTGCGGGGCCAGACGTCGCTGCCGTCCATCGGGAAGACCCAGGCGGTGTCGGGGTCGCGCGGGTGCAGCTCGATGGGGAATCCGATGTCGCCGACGTCGGAGGGCATGTTGCGGCCGATCCGTTCCCACGTCGTCGCCGGCCGATCCAGCCGGTACAGACCACAGTGGTTCTGCTGGTACAGGCGATCGGGCATCGCCGGGTGGATGCGCACACAGTGTGGATCGTGGCCGTATTCGGCGTCGGGCTCGGGCAGGAACTCGGCCTCGATGCCCTGGTTCAGGGGATGCCAGTCCGACCCACCGTCAGAGCTCTCGAACACACCGCCACCGGACAACCCGATGTACAAGTGCCGACGGTCCCGCGGGTCGATGATCACCGAGTGCAGCATTGCGCCGTCCGGAGTGCCCTGGTAGGGGTATTCCGCCCAGGTTTCCCACAGCGGATGGTCGTTCCACCCGTCGACGGGATCCCACGTGTCGCCACCGTCCTCGCTGCGGAACAGACCCTGCGGAACCGCTCCCGCGTACCAGACCTCGGGTTCGTCGCGGTGGCCGGGCGCGAGCCAGAACACCTTGTCGACGCTGCGCTGCAACCGTTCGCCGGTCCGGAACGCAGGGGGTCGGCTCGCCTCGCTCCAGGTGGCGCCGAGGTCGTCCGACCGCAACACCGTCGGGCCGAGGTGACCCGTGCTGCTCGCCGCCAGCAGGCGCGTGCCGTTGCGCGGGTCGACCATTGCGTGCTGCACGATGTGGCCCAGATGATGGGGCTCGGACACCGACCAGTTGCGGCGACGATTGTCCGACGACGCGATGAACAGGCTCTTACGGGTGCCGACCAGGAGATGCGTGGACTCGATTGCTGACATGGTGCCTCCTTCTTGCGCCGACCGATCGGCGCGTTCCTCAGTACAGACGGTGCGCGTCGCCCCATATCATCGCTCAGGCGTCGATCAGTCGTCGATGACGTCGAGGCCTTGCTCACGGAGTCGGGCGATGCCGTCGAGCATGTTCTGCAGCACCTCTGCGCTGTGGCCCTCCCATGACTGGAGTTCGTCGACGACTCGGAGTGGCTGGCGGCTTCGATACGACTGGGTGACGTTGCCGGGGAACTTCTTGTTCGTGACGTTGGGGTCGTCCTCGAACGGACCGGTCGGCTCGACCACGTACACGTGGCCGCTCTCAGCCGCTCCAGCGAGCGCGGTGGCGAGCTCGGCGCCCCACACCGCTGGCTCGAGCAGCGCCGCGAAGTACACATGGTTCGAGATGCGGCCGTCGTGATAGTTCGACGGGTGTCCCGGCACGATCAGGTCGCCGACGGAGAAGGCCCTCACAGTGCCGTGGAAGAAGGGCCCGCCGACGTGGTCGTACCGATCGAATGTCACCGGGACGAACTCGGTCTCGCCATGGAGTGACTCGTCGTTCATAAGTGGAGGAATATACTCCGTTTATGACGAACCTAGGCTCGGAAACCACACCACCGGGGAACGACCCGCCTACGCGATCGGATGCTCGCCGAAACCGGCGTCTGCTCGTTGACGCCGCGATCGAGCTGGTGCTCGAGCTCGGCGGCGCGCCGTCACGAGATGAGGTGGCGCAGCGCGCGGGCGTGGGGATCGCCACGCTGTATCGCCACTTCCCCGACCAGCAGGACCTGCTGCGGGCGGTTGCGCTCGACGTGCTCGATCGGACCATCGCTGCCGGCAAAGTCGCACTCACCGACGCCGAGCTCACGGGCACGCCGTTGCGCAGTTACCTGCATGCTGCGATCGACTCCGGTCTCGGTGCGGTCAACATCGTGTATCCGTTGCTCGACGACACCGACTGGCCCGAGCAGACCGCCGCCGCACAGCGCATCCTCGATCGACTGACCGATGTCGCTCGACGCCGCGGCGAGATCGATGGCGACGTCACCGCAGCCGATATCGCGCTTGCCGCGATCCGGTTCGCTCGACCTCTCGCAATCGGCCTCGACTCGGTCGACGAGGGTGCGATCGCCCATCGACAACTCGACACCTACCTCGACGGCCTCGCCGCGCGGCAAGCGTCCGCGGACGCGTCGGAGGTGACAGAACTCGATGATGCCGGGGTGATCGCCCCGATCAGGATTGCGTGCCAGTGACCAACAGCACCCTGTCGCCGTGCAGCGCAGCGAGGCCACGGTCGAGTGTCGCAAGACGTTCGCCCTTGTCGGCAGCCAACGCGACGAGGTACGCATCGGTGATCTGCCGGTGCCCGACCACGCCGCCGAGTTGGGTTCGCTCATATGGCAGCGAGTCGGGCCAGAACCGGTGCCACGGCTGTTCGCGCAGGGATTCGAGCACGTCGATTGCCTCATGCGCCGATCGCCCCTCGCGCAGCAGGAAGCGCAGCAGTGTGCCTTCGGTGATCGGGCATGTGGCCAGTGATGCGTCGCCATTGTCGAACCAGTTGACGGCGATCGGATGGTGGACGTGCTCCACCACGGTGAGCGCAATCAGAACGTTTCCGTCCGCGAGGAACGTCGTCACTCGTCGTCCAGCGAGCGAACGTCCTCGGCCGTGATGGGTCGCCCGACGCTGACGATCGGCACACCTCGCCTCGACGACCTCATGTCGCTCGACGCGGGCATCTGAATCCCGGCTCGGACCAGCGCAACGACGACATCGCTCATCGACCGTCCGCTGTCGTGGGCGAGCTGCCGCGCGAACTCATGCAGGTCAGCAGGGAGATCGACCGTCGTGCGCATCTCCGCATCGTAACATCGGAGAATCACCGCGTGGACGATCGGTGACCTCACGTGCGGGTGGGAGCGTCCTTCAGGAGGAGCTTGGCCAGCACGACGCCGGCGATCAGGGTGATCAGCCACACGAGGACGGTGGCGAGGATCCACGTCACCGTGCCGTCGATGTCCAGCCCCTCGGAGATGAGCGAGGTGATCAGCAGAGCGAGGAACGTCGCGATCAACGCGCTGCCGCTCTGCAGCGCCGGGACGCTTTTCTCGGCAACCTTCGACACCAGCGGCTGCAGGACCGCGGTGAGCACGGTGAAGATCACCACGGCGATCAGGAACGCCGCACCGCTGAGCCTCATGTCGTCGAGCAGGACGGCCGCGAGCACGAGCCCGATGGCGTTGCCGACCAGTGCCAGAACGATGCGGGTGATGGTTCGAATCATGAGGTCCTCGCTGAGGTGAATCGTGTCGTCGCCGCCACGTCCAAGGTCGACCACATCATGCCCCCTCGGCGTCGGTCGGCTTTGCATTCCAGGTGTGTGAGCATGGCCGAGCACTACAGTCGGTGTGGATGCAACGTCTGTGTGGGCGCCCCGGCTGTTCGGATGCTGCATCGGTCGCGTACGGGATGCGCGCCGAGGATCTCGTGTTCTGGCTCGACCGGCTTCCCGAGCAACCCGAGGCGGGAGCCGCTGTGCTGTGTCGCCGTCACGCCGACTCCATGGTCGTACCACGTGGCTGGACGCTCGACGACCTGCGCGATCCGCACCTGCATCTGTTCCGCCCGCCAGCTCCGGGCGCACTGCCCGCGCCGTCGCCGAACACCCGTGTTCGCCGCCCGACCCCAGCGCC
>JBGTCW010000609.1:0-12707 GCA_041748635.1 Ilumatobacteraceae bacterium
GGACATCGAGCCCGTCCTGGGCTCGCGCAGCAGCGACACCCTGGGCAACATCGGGCCGCCAGCGTTGGTGGCCGGGCTGCAGCTCTGCGTCGGCGCCGACCCGGGGAACGAACTCGTCGCCGATCATGCGCCACATCGTCCGCCTCCGGGCGACGTCGTGCGTATCTGGGACGGTCCCCAGCACGGCTGGTTCGTCGGTGGCGCCCACAATCTCGTCGGACGACCGTGGCGGGTGACCAACGAGTTGAGTCGTGTCGGGGTCCGCCTCGACGCCGCGGAGTTCCCCCGAAGCACCCGTGCGCTGGCGCAGATGGGGAGCATCGGGCTGGTGGAGGGTGCCATCCAGATCACCCCGGTCGGCGAGCCGATCGTGATGCTTGCGAACCATCCCACCACCGGCGGCTACCCGGTGATCGCGGTCGTCGAACCCGACGATCTCCCCGTCGTCGTGCAGGCGCGGCCGGGCACATCGATCCGGTTCCGTCGCGCCTGAGCAGGCGGGCGAGTGGCAAGGTCGATAGGTTGCCCGTGATGGAGCGACGCATCTACGGACTCGAGAACGAGTACGGCGTCACGTGCACCCTTCGTGGTCAGCGTCGGCTCAGCCCCGACGAGGTCGCCCGCTACCTGTTCCGCCGTGTCGTGTCGTGGGGCCGCAGCTCCAACGTGTTCCTCCAGAACGGGGCCCGCCTCTACCTCGACGTCGGCTCCCACCCCGAGTACGCAACTCCCGAGTGCGACTCGCTCTACGAGCTCGTCGTCCACGACAAGGCAGGGGAGCGAATCCTCGAACAGCTCGTCGAGTCGGCCGAACAGCGGCTCGCCGAGGAGTCGATCCGCGGCACGATCTACCTGTTCAAGAACAACACGGACTCCGCCGGCAACTCGTACGGCTGCCACGAGAACTACCTGACCAGCCGTGACGACGACCTCGGCCACTACGCCGAAGTGCTGATCCCGTTCCTCGTCTCCCGTCAGATCTACACGGGTGCCGGCAAGGTCCTGCAGACTGCCCGGGGCGCGACGTACTCGATCGCACAGCGAGCTGAGCACATCTGGGAGGGCGTGTCCTCGGCCACTACCCGGAGCCGCCCGATCATCAACACCCGTGACGAGCCGCACGCCGACGCCGAGAAGTACCGTCGGCTGCACGTGATCGTGGGCGACTCGAACATGAGTGAGTACACCAACTTCGTCAAGGTCGGAGCGGCAGCGTGCATGTTGCGCATGCTCGAAGACGACAACGTCGTGCTGCGCGACATGACCCTGGAGAATCCGATCCGGGCAATCCGCGAGATCAGCCACGACATCACGTGTCGCCGCACGGTCCGTCTCGCCAACGGCCGCGAGGTCTCCGCGCTCGACATCCAGCGCGAGTACCTCGACCGCGCGCTTCGCTACGCCGACTCGCAGGGCTTCCCTCCGCTCGAGCAGAAGGCCCTCGACATGTGGGAGCACTGCATCACGACGATCGAGAAGGATCCACTGCTCCTCGACCGCGAGGTCGACTGGGTGATCAAGTACAAGCTTCTCGAGGCGTTCCGCGCCCGCCACGACCTGCCGTTCGGGCACGCACGGGTGCAGTTGCTCGACCTGCAGTATCACGACGTCTCTCGGGCGCGGAGCCCGTTCTACAAGCTTCAGGATCGCGGCATGGTCGAACGCGTTTGTACGGACGCCGACATCGAGCAGGCCATCGACGTCCCACCGCAGACCACGAGAGCTCGTCTGCGGGGTGACTTCGTGAAGCGGGCCAAGGAACGAAAGCGCGACTACACCGTCGATTGGGTGCACCTGAAGTTGAACGACCAGGCGCAGCGAACCGTGCTCTGCAAGGACCCGTTCAAGAGTCGCGACGAACGGGTCGAGCGCCTCATCGAATCGCTCTGAGCGCGGTACCGTATTGCCCGCGTGACGTCCGAGACCATCATCCCGCCTCCCGTGGAGCCGCCCGCCGCGCCACCCGAAGGTCCGATCGGCGACGGCCGCGGTTCGTCGAAGCTGCCCGCAGGCGCTCGGGCATTCTTCGACTGGATGGTCGTGATCGCCGTTGCGCTGCTCGTCGCGTTCGTCGTGCGCACGTTCGTGATCGCCCACTTCGTCGTCGAGGGTGAATCGATGTTCTCCACGCTCGATACCGGCGATCGCGTGTTCGTCAACAAGCTGTCGTATCGGCTCCACGAACCGAATCGGGGCGACGTCGTCGTGCTCCATCAGATCACCGGCGCCTCCGAGCGTGACCTCATCAAGCGGGTGATCGGGTTGCCCGGCGAGACCGTCGAGATCCGCAACTGCACCGTCCTGATCGACGGGCGAGTGCTCAGCGAGCCGTATCTCGATCCCGAGGTCGTCACGCCGACCGACTGTGGCGGCGACTACACCGCGAGCGCTCCGGTCCCCGCCGATCATGTGTTCGTGATGGGCGACAACCGGGGCGGCTCGCAGGACTCTCGGGTGATCGGTGCGATCAGTGAGGACGATCTGGTCGGCCGAGCGTTCGTCGTGTTCTGGCCCCAGAGCAACTGGAAGTGGCTCTGAGTCAGACCGGCGGATTGCCGATCTCCTCGCGGAACGCGTCGGACATCACGTCGACGCGGTCGCTGTAGACGGCATCGAGGCCCATCCGCAGCCCGGCACGGAGTTCGTGTTCGTGTTGCATGTCCCAACCGAAGGCGTGCAGCCCGAACCGGTGGAACAGCGACACCAACCCACCGTTCCAGTCGGTGCGGTGCAGGTTGATGCCGTCGATGCGATGCCGCGCCAGATACTCGGCGCGGCGTTCCGCGGTGCCCTTGATCCGGTCGAGGCGCGTGGTCTGCAGCAGGCGAATGGGCGTGTCGCCGAACAGCTCGCGCAGCTCGATCACCCGGTTGAGGCTCGGTTCGCACAGCCAGGTGCGTTCGAGCAGCGACGTGTCCACAGCCCCGACGACCTCGACGATCGCCGCTGCCGACTCGGGATCCTTGAGATCGAGCGAGAGCGCGTAGTCGGTTCCGCACGTCTCCAGCAGTTCG
The DNA here is from genome assembly GCA_041748635.1 of Ilumatobacteraceae bacterium. Taxonomy (GTDB): domain Bacteria; phylum Actinomycetota; class Acidimicrobiia; order Acidimicrobiales; family Ilumatobacteraceae; genus Sva-07. Next base: position 3,015 of record JBGTCW010000609.1, read on the forward strand.
AGCAGCGTCGGGATGTGCCCTGGCAGCTCGGACCGCTCGAACTCCGAGATGGGGCGCTTTCGTAGGCCGCGCTTGACCACGCCGTCGTGGTCGAGCACGGCCACCCGGTCGGCGCTGAGCCACACATCGCTCTCGAGGCCGGATGCGCCGAGGCGGAGGGCCAGTTCGAATGCCTCCAATGTGTTCTCGGGCGCGTGGGCTCTGGCGCCGCGGTGGGCGAACGTGATCGGGGGGTCGAGCAGGGAGGGGAGTCGTTGCTGCACTCCGACTCATGATGGCAGGCCCGTAGACTGCCGCCGTGTTCAATCTGCAGGGAAGCGAGATCATCGTGATCCTGCTCCTCGCGCTCGTGGTGCTCGGCCCCGAGAAACTGCCCGACGCTGTCCGCAAGTTCACCAAGACGTACTCGGAACTCAAGAAGATGGGCTCCGGCTTCCAGTCCGAACTGAAATCGGCGCTCGACGAACCTATGCGTGAGATGCGCGAGACCGCGAATCTGGTCCGCAACTCGGCCGATCCCCGCAAGATCATGGCCGAAGCCGACGCCGAGCAGCGCATGCTCGACGACGCGTCCACACGTGTGGACACCGCCGATTGGTCGGCACCGACGCCTGGCACCGCCGAACCCGCTCCTCCCGATCGTCCGGATGCCTCGTGACGAATCTGCGATGACGAATCTGCGATGACGACCGGCGAAGACACCGTGTCGAGCAGCGACACGATGACGCTCACGGAGCACCTCGCGGAGTTGCGGGTGCGCATCATCCGCGCCGCGCTCGCGGTGGCGGTCGGCATGGTGCTGATCATCGCGTTCTACGACCAGGTGCTCGAGTTCCTCCTGCAGCCCTACGTCGACCTCTGCGAGCGCAAGCCAGCGGACTTCTGCGATCCGGCACTGTTCAACTTCAGTCCCACCGAGGGACTCGCCACCCGCGTCCGGGTGGGCCTCTACGGCGGCATCATCGCAGCGCTGCCCGTCATCTTGTGGCAGGTGTGGCGCTTCATCGTGCCAGCACTGAGTGCCAAGGAGCGAAAGTGGGCGGTGCCGGTCGTGGCCGTGTCGGTCGTGCTGTTCCTCGCCGGCGGTGCGCTGGCGTACATCTCGGTCGGCCAGGCGCTCGACTTCCTGATCGGCTGGTCCGGCTCCGACGTCACTCAGGTGTATTCGGTACAGAGCTACGTGTCGTTGATCGGCCTGATGATCTTCGCGTTCGGACTGGGCTTCCTGCTGCCGGTGTTCGTGTTCGGCCTCCAGGCACTCGGCGTGGTCACGCCGAAGCGTCTGTTGAAGAGCTGGCGGATCGCCCTCGTGGCGATCGCCGTCCTGGCGGCGGTCATCACGCCGTCGGGTGACCCTGTCACGATGGCCATGCTCGGCCTGCCCATGGTGGTGCTCTACTTCATCGCGATCCTGCTGGGGTGGCTGGTCGTTCGGCGTCGGCCGGCCGACGCGTGACCGGACGCGCGGCGCTCCGCGACCAGTTCGTCGCCCGCTACCCGTTTCCGATCGATCGCTTCCAGACCGAGTCGTTCGATGCGCTCGACCGAGGTGAGCACGTCGTCGTGGCCGTTCCGACCGGCAGCGGCAAGACCGTCGTCGCCGAGTACGGCATCGCATCTGCTCGGCTGGACGCACAGCGGGCCTTCTACACCGCTCCGGTCAAGGCGCTGTCGAACCAGAAGTATCGAGATCTCGTGGCAGTCCACGGCGAGGAGGATGTCGGTCTGCTGACCGGCGACAACTCGATCAATGGTGATGCCCCCATCGTCGTGATGACGACCGAAGTCCTGCGGAACATGATCTATGGCCGGTCCCGCTTGCTCGACGATCTCGGGCTCGTGGTACTCGACGAAGTCCACTTCTTGCAGGACTCGTACCGCGGACCGGTCTGGGAGGAGGTGATGATCCACCTCCCGCAGCACGTCCGACTGGTGTGCCTGTCCGCCACCGTCAGCAACGTCGACGAACTCGCCTCGTGGATCACCACCGTTCGCGGACCGACCGCAGCGATCGTCGAACGGCGACGACCGGTCCGGCTCGACAACGAGTACCTGGTCGCCGACCGCACCAATGACCGACTGCGCTTGTTGCCCGTGTTCGTCGACGGTCACGTGAACCGCGACGCCGTCCAACTCGACGGATCGGCGATCCGGGGGAGGCCAGGGCGTGACCGTGGTGACCGGGGACGAAACGCTGTGCGCGACGCCGATCGCGATGGCGGCCGCCGTGTACTGGCGCCGCCGGGCCGGGTCGAGACGGTCGAGCTGCTCGAACGTCGACGTCTGCTCCCGGCGATCTTCTTCATCTTCAGCAGAGCGCAGTGCGACGCGGCCGCAAAGGCGTGCGTCGATGCCGGCCTCGATCTCGTCGACGCCGGCGAACGCACGGCGATCCGCACGATCATCGACGCCCGGCTCGGGGGCATCGACCGAGCCGATCTCGACGTGCTCGGCCACCAGCAGTTCGTCGCTCAGCTCGAGTGCGGGATCGCCGCGCACCACGCCGGGATGGTGCCGCCGATGAAGGAGGTCGTCGAGGCCTGCTTCGTCGAGGGCCTGGTCAAGGTCGTCTTCGCCACCGAGACCCTCGCCGTCGGCATCAACATGCCGGCGAGAACCGTCGTCATCGAGAAGCTCACGAAGTTCACCGGCGAGCACCATGAACGGCTCACACCAGGCGAATACACCCAGCTCACGGGGCGTGCCGGGCGCCGGGGAATCGACGACCTGGGAACAGCGATCGTGCTGTGGTCGCCGTGGGTGCGCTTCGACGAGGTCGCCGAGCTCGCCGGGAGTTCGTCATTCCACCTGCGCTCGGCGTTCCGCCCCACCTACAACATGGCGGCCAACCTGGTGCGCACCTACTCCAGCGACGAGGCCCATCACCTGTTGAATCTCTCGTTCGCCCAGTACCAGGCCGACCGCGACGTGGTCCGACTCGAAGCCCGTCTGGAGCGACGCCGATCGGCGCTCTCCGATTTGCGAGCCCGCTCGCACAGCGACTTCGGCGACATCGACGAGTACCGCCGGCTGCGTGAGGTCGAACGCGACGAACGCAGTGCCGGTCGCACGACCCGACTGCGAGCGGTCGACGACGCGCTCGCGTCGTTGCGCCCCGGTGCGGTCATCCACGTGGCCAAGGGGACCTACAAGGGCCCGGCAGCCGTCATCGCGAGCGCCCAGCGCAAGTCCGGTCTGCGACTCACGACGATCACCCGATCGGCCAAGGCGCTCTACCTGACCGCCGAGGATTTCGCTGAGCCGCCCCACCGAGTCGGGGCGATCACGATGCCCCAGATGTTCGCACCGAACCGCAAGGAGTACCGCAACGACGTCGCCCGACGTCTGCGCAGCATGAGGTCTTCGCCGTCGCCGAGCACGAAGCGGAGCCCGAAGCACGGCCCAAACGCCACGGCGTCGGCCGACCATCACCCGGTCGCCCGTGATCCCGAACTGCGGAGCAAACTCGATGCGGCCGGCCAGGCCGACCGGATCGAACGCGAGCTGGCCGACCTCGAGCGTCGGGTGAGCGGGAAGAACACGTCGTTGGCGAACGAGTTCGATCGCGTGCTCGACGTACTGAGCACCTACGGATACCTGGATCGCTCCGCATGGGTGCTCACCGAGGCGGGCGAAATGCTGGCGAGGACGTTCCACGAGTCGGATCTACTCGTCGCCGAGATCGTTCGATCGGGGGTGCTCGACGGGCTTTCGGCCCCCGATCTGGCCGCCTTGGTGTCGACCGTCGTGTACGAGCATCGCAGCTCCGAGACACCCCCAGCACCTTGGTTCTCGTCAACGGACGTGCGGGATCGATGGCGGCGCCTCGCAGCCATCAGTGAGGACCTCCGAGCCACCGAGCGTTCCGTCGGCCTCGCCGAGCACCGCGGTCCGGATCCGACGTTCGCGGCGATCGCGTATGCCTGGGTGGCGGGGGAGGGTTTCGCCGAGGTGGTCGGCGACGACGCATTGACCGGCGGTGACTTCGTACGCACGACCAAGCAGCTGATCGATCTTCTGCGGCAGTTGGCCATCGTCGCTCCCGACCCCGCGACGCGCACGTCCGCCGGTCGTGCTGCACAGGCGGCCTTCCGTGGCGTGGTCGCCGACAGCGCGGCCCCCGCACCACCGACCCCATGACCATCGAGCGAGGTGCCCCTTGGGGTCGCCGTGTCGCAGCGCCGGCCGATCTCGTCACCGTCGGCGGAGATGCACTCCTTGCCGCCGAACTCGCACGCCACGATGCGCGTCCGGTCACCGTTCGTTCGGGTGATCTGGCTCGGACGCTCGGCGTCACATCCGGTCGACCTGGTGCGCACGGTGAGGCGGGCGAACGAACCGTCAACGAACTGCCGATCGACCTGATCGAGGTCCGGCTCGGGGATCGCGACGACATCCAGATGGCGTGCGCGCACGTGATCGCCCGTGCGCCGTGGAACGGCGGTGGGGGATGGCGGGGCCCGATCGTGGCCGTGATGAACGCCGAGTTCTACGGTGCCTGGGACGTCGCCCCCCGCGGACACCCCAACGACGGTCGTGTCGAGGTGATCGAGATCGACACGTCGATGTCGATACGCCAGCGCCTCACCGCCCGCCGTCGCGCGCTCACCGGAACGCATCTCCCGCACCCGATGATCACCAGCCGATCGGTTCGCACGGCGAACTGGAGCTTCCCTCGGCCTCTTGCGGTGTTCATCGATGGAAGGCCTGCCGGTCGCACGACGTCGCTGACGATCGAGGTGCGCGCCGACGCGGGCGTCGTGTATGTGTGACATGTACGCCTGGCGGCCGAGATCCCGGGTGCCGAGCTGCAGTCGTCCTAGAGTGGTCAACCGTGGCTGTGTACGTCCCTGAGTCCTTCACTGCGGACGAAGCCGACGTCCTACGCCGCTACTTCACCAATCTCGACGGCCCGGTCTTCGCACTCGTCAACCTGCCAGAGGTCGTGAAGGGGGCGCTCTTCGCCCGCTACAGCCGAAGTCACAAGTCACTGCGACGGCTCTTCCTCGATGAGTTCGTCGGCGACCTCGACGTCAGCGGCGATCACTCCGTCGATGCCACGATCGGGCTCGACCGAGCCGAAGAACTCTACGAACGGGTCTTCTTCGACTACGGCGACGACTCGGTGGCTCAGCTCGGTGGGGTCCATCTCGCCTGCGAACAGGCATCGAACCTGCTCACCAAGATCCTCGAATGGGGTCGCTTGATGAGCTATCTCGAGCAGAGCACCCGATACATCTCGTACGACACCCGGCTCGGTGGTCGCTACCGCTACTACCGAGACCCGGCGGTCCTGTCGAGTTCGCTCGGAACGCGGTACGTGGGCGACCTCGACCGGATCTTCGACGCCTACAGCCGCTGCGTCGATCTCGTCACCGAGCACGTGCGAGCCAGTGTCGAGCGCGGCCCCGACGACAGCGAGTTCGTGTTTCGCACGGCGACGCGCGCCAAGGCGCTCGACGCCGTCCGCGGCATCCTCCCTGCGGCGGCCACCTCCAACGTCGGCATCTACGGGACCGGCCAGGCGTTCGAGGCGCTGTTGTTGCGGATGCGGTCGAATCCGCTGCCCGAGTCGCGCGAGTACGCCGACTTGATGTTGCACGAACTCCGCAAGGTGATCCCGAGTTTCCTGCGCCGCGTCGATATCGCCGATCGAGGCGGACGGTGGAGCGACTACCTCGCCGACACACGTGACAAGACCGCAGCGCTCGTCGGGGATCTGTTCGGATCGACGCCGGTCGAGCCGGCAGCGGAGGTCGAGCTCGTCGATTTCGATCCCGAGGCGGAGGACAAGCTGCTTGCGGCGATCTGCTACTCGCACTCGACACTCCCCGAGCAGCAACTCCTCGATCGTGTGCGTCGGTTGGGCGTCGACGAGCGCGTCGCACTGATCAAGGCATACGTCGGCGAACGCGAGAATCGGCGTCACAAGCCGGGCCGAGCGTTCGAGCGGTCGTTCTACCGCTTCGACGTGTTGAGCGACTACGGGGCATTCCGTGACATGCAACGTCACCGCATGTTGACCATCGAGTGGCAGCGCCTGACTCCGAACCATGGCTACACCCGGCCCGAACTGGTCACCGAAGCCGGACTCGCCGGTGACTTCGACGAGGCGATGGAGCGCTCGGCGGCGCTGTACGACGCGCTGCAGCGGGAGTTCCCCGAACAGGCTCCCTATGCGGTGTCGATGGCCTACCGAATGCGCTACGTCATGCAGTTCAACGCCCGAGAGGCGATGCACATGCTCGAGTTGCGTTCGTCGCCGCAGGGACACCCCTCATATCGCCGTGTGGCGTTGGAGATGCACCGCCTGATCGCCGACCGCGCCGGGCACCATGCCGTGGCCGCCGCGATGAGCCACATGACGACCGAGGCACCCGAGCTCGAACGCCTCGAGTCGGAGCGCCGCGCCGAGGCTCGTCGCAGCGCCGACTGACGCCGACCACCCCATGTGACGTGTGTCACAGATGTGGTCTCCCGGTCTCGCAGACCTCCACGCCTATGCTCCCGCCGCAACCCCCCATGCACCAGACGAGACCGAAACGACGAGATGACTGACGAGATGGCTGACGGCGAGATGGCTGACGACGAGATCACCGAACCCGACGAGACGGTCGACGAGGACGTCGACGAGGCGGAGGCCGACGACCTCGAACTCGACGACGACGACCTCGAACTCGACGACGAGGTCGCCGACGACGATGACGACGAGGTCCCCGACGACGATGAGGAAGAGGAGACCGAGGTCGAGGCGCCGCGTACCAAGCGCAAGAAGCGGGTCGCCGACGACGACGAGGACGACGAGGACGAAGAACTACTCACCGACGACGACGTCGAAGAGGACCTCGACAAGATCCTGAAAGATCGCATGGTCGCCGCAGATGATGACGACGACGAGGATGACGAGGACGAGCCTGACGTTCGCGGCGAAGGTGGCGAGCGGCTGCAGCCCAAACAGCAGGATGAACAGCTGTGTTCTTCGTGCTTTCTCCTGGTGAAGACGAGCGCGCCGAACTGTCCTGTCGGCGATGACGACTGCCCGATCTTCTCCTCCTGATCCGCCGCTGGCTCGGCTCGTCGGGGCGGTCCAGCGTGTCCAGCGCGAGATTGTCCTCGCCCGCTTCCTGGGCAAGCTCGCCGTCGATCAGGGCATCCGTGAGCTGCGATCGCGTCTGGTGCCATCGGACGGCGAGCCCCTCGCCGTCGACAGCCCAGCGGAGGTTCCACCGGCTCGACCGCAATCGCCATCTCCGACTCGCTCCGAGACAGGTGCCACAGCCGACGCTGCCCAGCCGAGCGACGCGTCGCTTGCGCTCGCCGACTACGACCATCTGTCGTCAGCGCAGATCGTCGCCAAACTCGACGGACTCGAACCGGACGAGCTGGCGGCCATCCGGCGCCACGAACGTGCGCGGAGAAATCGGCGCACGATCCTCGGCAAGCTCGACCAGCTGGGTGCTCCATGATCGAGGGGGCACCATGATCGAGGGGGCATCATGATCGATCCGATCGTGCGACGGGCGGTCGATGGCGACACATCGGAACTGCAAGAGCTCGAACTCGAGGCGCGAGCGGCGCTGGTCGATCAACGCGGCGGCGAGCGGTGGCTGCTCGAACACCTCCCGATCGCCGGTGGTTGGTCGGAGCGCTGCGCCACGGCCGACGTCTACATCGGCACCATCGATGATGTCCCGATCGGATACCTGGTGGCGGAACTCGGCAACGACTCGGTCGTGCGCATCGACCAGGTCTGGGTGACACCCGAGGCCCGCGAGCTCGGATTCGGCGACGAACTGCTGGCGACCGCGATCGATGCTGCTCGGGCGAGAGGTGCCGTGGCCGTCGAAGGGCAGGCGCTCCCAGGCGATCGTCAGACCAAGAACCTGTACGAGCGCGCCGGAATCGTCGCTCGGTTGATCACCACGTTCCGCCGACTCTGAGGCGACAGCGCCGCCTGGGTCCGGAGCGCTTCAGCGGCCCTTCCACTGCGGCGCGCGCTTCTCGATGAAGGCGGTGAGGCCTTCGCCGATGTCCTCGGAGCGCATCACGGTGCCCATCGCAGCGTCGGTCATCTTCTTGAGGGTGTCGTCGTCCTCGGTCGCTGACGCAAGCACGACCTTGCGGCTCTCCCAGACGGCAAGCGGTGCGGCGGCGGTGATCTGTGCGGCGAGCGCGAGCGCCTCGGTGGTGGCCTCTCCGGGCTTGACGAGGCGGTTGACCAAGCCCAGCTGGAAGGCGCGTTCAGCCGAGAGCGGCTCGCCAGTGAGGATCAGCTCCATCGCAGCATTGCGCCCGATCGCACGAGGCAGGCGAAACAGGCCGCCGGCTCCGGCGACCAAGTTCCGCTTGGCCTCGGCGAGTCCGAACGCGGAGCGGGTGGTGGCGACGACCAGATCGGCCGCGAGCACGATCTCGCACCCACCAGCCGTTGCGAGACCATCGACCGCAACGATCACTGGCTTCTTGCGCTCACGGTACGTGAACCCGGCGAAACCGCCACGTTCGGTCGAGAGCGCCCCGCCCTGGCCGGAGTTGATCGCCTTCAGGTCGGCGCCCGCGCAGAACACCGGGTTGGTCTGACCCTCGGTGTTGGCCTGGATGATGCCGACCCAGATCGCATCGTCGTTCTCCATCTGGTCGATGGCGGACTCCATGGCCTGGGCAACGTCGCCGTTGACGGCGTTGCGGGCTTCGGGGCGATCGAGGGTGATGAGTGCCACCCGGTCACGGGCTTCGTAGCGGACGATCTCTGACATGGCCGCCGATCGTACCCGCCGGGCACGTGTCAGGACGGAGCGTCGTCGCCTGACGCTTGCTCGGGAGCAGCGCCGGGTGCGGCACCGCGGGAGGGCTTCGCAGAACGTTTCTTGGCCGGTTGCTGACGCAGCGGCTTGGGCTTGGGAGCACCCGCAGGGACTTCGACGCCGAGCAGGGCGGCCACCTGGGGGAGTGCCGGGCCCAACCGTCGAGCCGTCTTGCGGAGATCGTCGGTGATGACGGCGGGCGCGACGGCCGGCGACACGAGTGTGCGCACCGGTGAGAACGCAAGCGCTTCGAGCACGGCAATCCAGCGATCTGCGGGGTCGTCGGGAAGCAACGCTGCCGTCGCAGCCTCGCTGAGCCGTCGGGCGAGCTCGGGGGGGAACATCACGCCGGCCTTCGGTGGTTGCGACGACATACGCAGCGCACGGATGACGCGGCCCACGCCGATTGCGGCATCGATGTCACCGAACCACAGCAGCAGTTCTTCTTCTTGCTTGCGCAGGAGTGATGCCCGGAGTTCCTCGGCCAGCCCGCGAGTCGATTCGTCGCGAGCGACGATCGAATCCTCGCTCGCGGCGACGACGCTGCGGAGATCTCGGAGGTCGAGGTGTTCCATCTGTCGCTGGGCAGCCTCTGCTCGGTCGAGCCATTCGGCGACGCGCAGTTTCGGCAGCAGGTCCTCGGCCATCTTGACGACACCCGCCTCGGGCATCGTCGGCTTGCCTTCGGCTTCGAGCGCTTCGTTGTCCTGCTTCACCCGGGCGCGGACGGCCGCGAGACCCTGGAGCGCGAGCTCGGCGATCGGTCGCTGTTCCTCGGGCAGGCCGGCGAGCACCTCGTTGCGGCGAGCCTTGCCCGGACGAAGTCGCTTCGGCTTCGGCCGCTGGGGGATCTCCGGCGGCGCCTCGAAGTGCGGACGGCGCGGCTCGC
>JBGTCW010000610.1:0-17609 GCA_041748635.1 Ilumatobacteraceae bacterium
CCGGTCGAGGTCTGAGCGACACACTTCGAGGCGCATCACGGTGCAGCGAGGCGTTGATGCACCGATCGGATCGCGCTCGATCCGTCGCCGACCGCTGCCGCGACCCGTTTCATCGACGACGACCGGACGTCACCGGCCGCGAACACCCCCGGACGCGATGTCTCGAACGGCAAAGGCTCGAAGCCCACGTCCCGGCCGGCGAGGTCGACATCGGTGAGGATGAAGCCCTTGTCGTCGAGCTCGACGAATCCATCGAGCCAGTCGGTGAACGGCACGGCACCGATGAACGAGAACACGCCGACGCATGTCTGGCGCGTCGCTGCGCCGGTTCGGCTGTTGCGCAGCGTGATCTCCGTCAACCGACTCTCGCCGTGCAGTTCGACCACTTCGGTGTGCGGAGACACGACGATGTTCGGGGCTGCGTCGATCCGATCGATGAGATAGGTCGACATCGACGACGCCAGATCCTCGCCCCGGATTGCGACCGTCACCAGCGAGCCCTGCTGCGCGAGGAAGATCGCCGCCTGGCCCGCGGAGTTCCCGCCCCCGATGACCGTGACCGGGTCCGGCGCGCACACCCGGGCCTCGAACTCGGTCGCCGCGTAGTACACGCCGGCACCCTCGAAGTCTTCGAGCCGCTCGAGCGGCAGCTTGCGATACTGGACACCGAGTGCGACCACCACCGAGCGCGCCATCAGCACGGCGCCGTCATCGAGCGTGAGCCGGTAGCCGTCACAGACCGCGTCGATGTGTTCGACGCTGCACGGACTCGTGATCTGCGCTCCGAGCCGCTGCGCCTGGAGCGCTGCGCGCTCGACGAGATCACCACCCGAGATCCCCGACGAGAAGCCGACGTAATTCTCGATGCGGCTGCTGGTTCCGGCTTGTCCGCCGACTCCGACCCGGTCGACGAGCAACGTCTTCAGCCCTTCGGATGCGCCGTACACGGCGGCCGCGAGCCCGGCGGGCCCTGCGCCGACGATCACCACATCGAGCACTTCGAGGCTCGTCGGTTGGTAGACCAACCCGAGATGCGAGGCGAGTTCGCCGACCGTCGGCTGGCGGAGCGTCGCCGTGGCTGTGACGACGATCGGCATCTCGGACCGTTCGGCGCCGACGCTGGCGAGGAGCGCGTCCGCATCCTCCGTCGTCTGTTCCTCGATGTCGATCCACTGGAATGCAAGCCGCTGGCGGCGCACGTAGCGACCGAGTTCGAGTGCCTGCTTGGAGTACCGCGACCCGATGAGACGCAGTGACGCAGCACCGGCGCTGCCGCGCATGACCTCTCGTCGGGCGACGAGCGCCTCGAACACGAGGTCGCCGATCTCGGGATCGCTGGCGAGCAGACGCCGGAGAGCCGCTTGGCTGATGCGGCGGATCCTGCCCGACGAACGCATCCGACCCCGCAGGAACGTTCGCTGACCGGTGAGCAGGTTGAGCTCGCCGAGAAACCGCCCGGCGCCGTGCGTAGCGATCAGGGTCTCGTCGCCAGTCGATCCGTCGACATAGACGATGTCTGCATCTCCCTCGATGATGACGATGAGGTCATACGACGCCTCGCCCTCCATGAACAGCGGGGTGCCCGCCTCGACGACGAACTCGTCGCCGTACTCGACCAAGCGCGCCAGTTGCGCGTCGCTCAGTGTGGGAAATGCCGTCGCATCGGGGGGTGCGGCCACGACGGGAGCCTACGGCGGCGAACCTCGAGCTGCCAGATGAGATGCGGCGTGGAACATCACGACGCCGAGCCGGGTTGTCGTCGGCATGGCAACAGCAACTTGGAACGGCACCGTGATCGCCCACTCCGACGACACGGTCATCGTCGAGGGCAATCACTACTTCCCGATCGCGTCGGTCACCGACGACGTCCTAATCGAGAGCGACCACACGTCGGTCTGCCCGTGGAAGGGCACGGCGAAGTACTACTCGCTCGACGTCGATGGCGAGCGCAACGCCGACGCAGCGTGGTACTACCCCGAACCGAAGGAGGCAGCCGCCGAGATCAAGGATCGCGTGGCGTTCTGGCGTGGCGTCGTGGTCACCGCCGACTGACGACCGCTCGCGGCACGATCACGCCAGGCGTCAGAGTCCCAAGCGTGATCGCGAATCGGAGGGGCCAGGGGCAGAGTGCTTGACTGACGGCATGACCGCGATCTCCGAATCCGTCCGCCTCGAGACCGTCGCCGCAGAGGTCGGCGACATTGCACTGGTCATCGTCGACAACCCGCCGGTCAACGCCCTCAGCTGGCACGTCCGGCAAGGTCTGTTCGACGGGATCAACCAGGCGGTCGAGAGCGGTGCCAAGGCCATCGTGGTGATCTGCGACGGACGCACCTTCATCGCCGGAGCCGACATCAGCGAGTTCGGCGGCAACGTCCCTCAGGCCGCCGGGCTCCACGAGGTGCAGGCCGTCATGGAGAACGCACCGGTACCGGTCATCGCCGCCATCCACGGCACCGCGCTGGGTGGGGGTCTGGAAGTCGCACTGTGTGCGCACTACCGGGTCGCCGTCGACTCTGCGAAATTCGGTCTCCCGGAGGTGAACCTCGGGCTCCTCCCCGGTGCCGGCGGCACCCAGCGGCTCCCACGCCTCGTCGGCGTGCCGAAGGCGTTGGAGATGATGACGTCGGGTCGCCACATCGGCACTGCCGAAGCGCTCGATGCCGGCCTGATCGACGACGTCACCGCTGGCGGCCCCGCCGAACTGCGCGATGCCGCTGTTGCATTCGCCAACGAGGCCGTCGCCGAGGACATGCCACTCGCTCGCGTACGCGACCGCGACGAAAAGGTCGCCGAAGCCCGCGGTAACGACCAGTTGTTCGCCGACTTCCGTGCGTCGATCGCCCGCAAGACGCGCGGCTTCCTCGCCCCGGAATACAACATCCGGTGCATCGAAGCCGCTGCGAACCTGCCGTTCGACGAGGGCCTCAAGGTCGAAGGCAAGCTCTTCATGGAGCTGATGACCGGCCCGCAGTCGGGTGCCCAACGCTACGCGTTCTTCGCCGAGCGTGCCGCCAACAAGATCCCCGACATCGCCAAGGACACCCCGACCATCGACGTCCGCACGTGCGGAGTGCTCGGCGCCGGCACGATGGGCGGCGGCATCGCGATGAACTTCGCGAACGTCGGCATCGCGGTCACGATCGTCGAGCGCGACCAGGCCGCTCTCGACCGTGGACTCGGCGTGGTCCGGAAGAACTACGAACGATCGGCGTCCCGGGGGTCGATCCCGGCCGAGGCCGTCGAGCAACGCATGGCGCTCATCACCGGCAGCACCGACAAGGCCGACTTCGCCGACTGCGACATGGTGATCGAGGCGGTCTTCGAGAACATGGAGCTGAAGCAGTTGATCTTCCGAGAGCTCGACGAGATCTGCAAGCCCGGAGCCGTGCTCGCGTCGAACACCTCGGCGCTCGACATCAACGAGATCGCCGCGGTCACGTCGCGACCCGAGAGCGTGATCGGCATGCACTTCTTCTCGCCCGCCAACGTCATGAAGCTGCTGGAGAACGTGCGCGGCGACAAGTCCTCCGACACGGTGGTGGCCACGACGATGGCGATCGGCAAGCAGATCGGCAAGGTCCCGGTCATGGTCGGTGTCTGCCGTGGCTTCGTCGGCAACCGCATGCTGTTCATGCGTGGCGCCGAGGCGGAGCGAATGATCCTCGAAGGCGCCACGCCCGCCCAGGTCGACAACGTGCTGTACGAGTTCGGGTTCCCCATGGGTCCGTTCGCGATGAGCGACCTCGCCGGCCTCGACATCGGTTGGGACGAGACGAAGTCGTCCGGATCGACCGTCCGCGAGGTGTTGTGCGAGAACGGTCGTCGCGGCCAGAAGAACGGTCGCGGCTACTACACCTACGACGCAGAGACTCGGGCCTCCACGCCCGACCCGGAGGTGGTCGAGCTGATCAAGAACTTCGCCGTGAGCAAGGGCATCGAACAGCGCGAGGTCACCGATCAGGAGGTGCTCGAACGGCTCCTCTACCCCATGGTCAACGAGGGCGCGAAGATCCTCGACGAGGGCATCGCAATCCGCGGCAGCGACATCGACGTGGTGTGGGTGAACGGCTACGGATGGCCGGTGTACCGCGGCGGCCCGATGTACTGGGCCGACTCGGTCGGCCTCGCTGAGATCGTCGACAGGATCCGGCACTACGGCGACACCCTCGGCGGTGCGCACTGGAAGCTGTCGCCGCTTCTCGAACGCCTCGCCTCGGACGGTGGCGCGCTCCACCAGTTCGCCAACTGACTTCTCGTAGAGGCCCAACACCTCGTTCAACTGTCGTCGTTTGGCGCGGTCCACCCCGGGTAGAGCGCATGGCAAGCGGCGCTCCGATTGGGCGCCTTGTTGAAAGGTCTTGCCATGGTTGCACTGCACTCGTTCCACCGATCCCCCGCGCGCTTGCGCTTCCCGTACTGGCGGCTGCCGCCCTGCTCACGGTCTCCGCGTGCGGTTCCGAAGAGTCCGCGGGCGATCCCGTCGTGGATGTCGACACCGAACAGGTGGACGACGTGGTGGACTCCGCAGCGTCCGACGTCGACACGGCCAGTGACGACTTGGCCCAAACACTGCGCGACAACGGTCTGGACAGCATCGCCGGCATCGTGGAGCAGGTCGACGTGACCGAATGGCTCGGCGAGGGTGACTTCACCTTCTTCGCTCCCGACAACGAGGCCTTCCTCGGCCTCGATGCCGACCAGACCGCTGATCTGCTGACCGACCCGGCCCAGGTGCTCGACGTCCTGGCGAACCACACGCTGTCGGACACGGTCAGCGCCGACGAACTCGCGAGCATGGCGACCGTCGACACCGAGGCTGGCGAAACCCTCGAGGTGACGAGCGAGGATGGCGCCGTGCAAGTCGGTGCGGTCACCGTCGTCTCCACCGACATCGAAGTTGCTGGCGGCGTGATCCACGTCGTGGACGGGCTGCTCCTTCCATGAACGCCGTGACGGGTGTTCACCCCGTCGCTGAAGCCGACATGCCCCGGACATCTGACGATGTCGGAGAAGAACGTGCGAGCGCACTCAGCTTCCGCGCGGTTGGCAAACAGTTCGACGACCGATGGATCGTCCGCGAACTCGACGTCGAAGTGCCGACCGGAACGATCCTCGGCATGGTCGGGCCCTCCGGTTGCGGCAAGACCGCGACGGTGCGCTTGGCGACCGGCACCTATCGGCCCGACGAGGGGGAGGTGCTCGTCCTCGGTTCTGATCCAGCGGCTCGGCCCACCGCCCAGCGCACGGCCATCGGATACCTTCCGCAATCGCCCGTGCTGTTCGACGATCTCTCACTCTGGGAGAACCTCAACTTCCATGCGTCGCTCAACGGCGTCCCGTGGAGACGGCGGCGTCGGTTGAGGGAGGTGATGGCGCTGGTCAACCTCGACGGCGAGGAGCGCAAACTCATCCGCAATGCGTCCGGAGGCATGCAGCGCCGGCTCGCGCTCGCGGCCACGCTGGTGCACGATCCCGCGTTGTTGATCCTGGACGAGCCAACCGCTGGTATCGATCCGCTCCTCAGACGGCAGATCTGGGACCACTTCCGTCTTCTCAGCGAGCAGGACCGCACGTTGATCGTGACCACTCAGCACGTCAACGAGGCAGCGAACTGCGACATCGTGGTCGTCCTCGACGAGGGCAAGGTGATCGCCGTCGGTGAACCGGACGAACTCCGGCACCAAGCAATCGGAGGCGACGCAGTGATCCTGCGATTCGCCGAGCCCGTCGACGGCAGCGTGCTCGCCGAACTCAGCCAACAGGGGTGTCGGTCGGTCGACTCGGTCGACCGAACGACGGTCCGCATCGTCGTCGATCAGTCGTCATCCGATGTGCCCAAGCTGCTTCGCAGGCTGGAGGAACTCGGCGTGGTCGTCGAGGACTCGAGTGACGTCTCCGTCGACTGGGACGAGGTCTTCATCGCCCTCGTCGGTCCGAAGGACAACGAACAGGAGGAGCTGTTAGCGTGGACGTACGGTCAGACTCCGCACCTGCGCCCATCTCGATTCGACGAGCGCGTCGAACGGTGCAGATCGGCGGATTCCTGCGCAAGGAGACCGCTTCGATCGTCCGCCAGCTGCGGCTGCTCCTCGTGCTGGTCGCCGGGCCGTTCCTGATCCTCCTGCTGTTCGCCGTCGGCTACAACGACCAACAGTCGGTGCTGCGCACCGCGTTCGTCGGACCGGCGGGTTCGGTCTACGAGGAATCGATCGACCAGTTCGCCGAAGAACTCCAGCAGTACGTCGACAATGCCGGATACTCCGACGATCTCGTGGCTGCAGAACAGCAACTGCAAGACGGTGAGATCGACGTCATCGTGGTGTTCCCAGCCGACCCTCTCGAGAGCGTCGTGAGTGGCGAGCAGGCGGAGATCACCATCCTCCACGACAAGATCGACCCCATCCAACAGGTCGCCGTCGAGGTGTCAGCACAGGTCGCCGTGATGGAGCTGAATGCCAGCGTGCTCGAGGAGATCGTCAGCCAGGCCCAGGACACCCTCGTGCCGGTGAGCGATTCACTCGCGCTGGCGAACACGCTCACCGACGCCTTGCTCACAGCGAGCGAGAGCGGCGACGAGGAGGCAGCGGACGCGGCGCTGGCCGAACTCGACTCGGCGGCATCGTCGCTCGAGACCGTCGGCTCGGCGTCGTCGGAACTGGCCAGCGTTCTCGGCGCCGACGACAACACGTTGGGCACGCTCGCCGACTTCCGACAATCGATCGTCGAGCTCCGATCCGCGGTGGACGCCACCGCGAGCGATCCGACAGTTTCGTCGGAGGATGCGATGCTGGTTCGCGAACGGCTCGACCGCGTCACCGAAACGGCCGGTGCCACCGCGACCATCGACCCGGGCGTCGTCGTGCGACCCTTCGCGAGCAGCACGGCGAACCTGCAGCGAGAGCCGATCGACGTCACCGACTTCTTCGCTCCGGCTGCGATCGCGTTGCTGCTGCAGCACATGGTCCTCACGTTTGCTGCCATGAGCCTGGTGACCGACCGCACACTCGGGCTGTTCGAAGTGTTCCGAGTCGGACCGATCGACGCGTCACGCGTGCTCGCCGGCAAGTACCTCTCGTTCGTGCTGCTCGGCGCAGCGGTCGGTGCGGCGCTGGTTGCGCTGATGGTGACGCTGCTCGACCTTCCGATGCGAGGCGATCTCGCCTGGGTGGCTGTCGGCATCGGTGGCCTGCTCACCGCGTCGATCGGGCTGGGGTTGACATTGGCCCTGCCCGCCCGCTCCGAGGTACAGGCCGTCCAGTTCGCCATGTTGGCGCTGCTCGCCGCGCTCTTCTTCGGCGGCTTCTTCCTCGACCTCGATGCCTTCAACTATCCGGTGAAGCTGGTGTCATGGGCGATCCCGGTCACGTACGCGACCCGCCTCTTGCGAGACGTCATGCTCCGAGGTGTCGACCCCAGCGTGTTCGACCTTCTCGGTCTGGCCGCCACGACGATCGTGTTGGGCGCGCTCGCATGGTGGTTGCTGTACCGTCGGCTCCGGGTGCGATGAGCGACACGTCCACGACAATCGGCCGCCCCAGGGGGCGGGCGCGGCTGTGGATGCTGTGGCGTTCGCCCCGCGATCAACGGCGTGCCGGTCGACTGATGATCGGGCTCGGGGTCGTCGGCTCGCTCGTCGCCGTGTTCGGCACCATCGTGGGTTGGGTGTTCGTCGGCCAACTGACCGACGCCTCCGATAACACGCTCGAGGTGACCGTCCAGACACTCGACGCCGTCGATGACACCATCGATCTCGCCGAGGAAGTGTTGATCTCGACGGTCGACGCAGTCGATTCGCTCGCCGGCACGCTCGAGTCGCTGTCGGTCTCGTTCGAATCCGGCACGACCGCAATCGACGACGTGGCCTCACTCGCCGACACCCTCGTACCGTCGTTGACGGAGGTCGGCGACACGGTCCGGACCCTCGAGCGAGTCGGCGGCCAAGTCGACGGCGCCCTCGACGCGCTGTCGAACATCCCCTTCGCTCCGGACTACGACTCGGACACCGGGCTCGCAGAAACGTTCGGTCGCCTGGCCGACACGCTCGAGGAGTTGCCGGAGGAACTCTCCGGCACTGCGACCAGCCTCAACGAGTTCACCGCCTCTGCGGGTGAACTTCAGGTTGAACTCGATCGACTGACGATGTCGGTGGGCGTGGTCGCCGCCGACCTCGCGAACACCGCCGTGCTCGTCGATCAGTACCGGACCAGCGTCAGCGATGCGCGCGATCTCGCAGTCGAGACCAAGAGTGAACTCGACATCAGCGTGGTGCTGATGCGGATCCTGCTCGTGACCGGCGGGATCACGCTGCTGCTCAGCCAGATTGTTCCGCTGTGGCTCGGGCGATCGCTGCTCGACGACCGGCCTTCCCCCGACAGCTGAGTGTGTGGTAGGACGCTGCATGGCCCGCGTCCTGATCACCGGCAGCAACAGCGGCTTCGGCAAGCTGGCAGCCCTCAGCTTTGCCCGACAGGGCCATGACGTGGTCGCCACGATGCGCACCGTCGCCAAGGGCGACGACCTTCGTGCGACGGCGGAGGCCGAGCAGCTCCCGATCGAGATCCGACGACTCGATGTCAGCGATCCCGAGTCGGTCGCCGATGGCGTCGGCGATCCGAGCGCCATCGACGTCGTCGTCAACAACGCCGGATTCGAGGTGGCCGGGGCGCTGGAACTGGTCGACGACGAGCTGTGGGCTCGCCAACTCGACACGAACGTGATGGGTCCGATGCGTGTCATCCGCGCGGTGCTGCCTGCCTGGCGTGAACGGGGCTCCGGAACGATCGTGAACGTTTCGAGCATCGTCGGTGTGGTCGGGTCGCCGTTCGGTGGCGCGTACTCGGCGTCGAAGCACGCGCTCGAAGGCCTCAGCGAGGTGCTGCACTTCGAGACATCGGGGTTCGGCATCCGGATCCGCCTCGTGGCGCCCGGACGATTCGACACCGGCTTCCACGACAACATCGTCACCGTCGACGGCTGGCAGGAATCCGAGTACTTCGATCGGGCCGCCCGATTTCGCGAGTCGCAAGGTGTGCTCTCCGGCGACGGGCCACCGCCCGACCCGCAGGATGTGGCCGACGCCATCGTGCGGGCGGCGCTCGACCCCGACGCTCCGTTCAAATCGTTTGTCGGCAGCGACGCTGAGCTCATCCACTCGGTGAAATCGTCGATGCCGTTCGAGGAGTTCGAGGCCGTCATGCGCGACACCCTCGACTGGCACGAGTGATCGGCTGCGTCTGAACGACGAGGACCACATGGCCGAAATCGCCGCGATCAAGACCTACCGCTATCTGCGCATCGCAATGGTCGGCGCCGTCGCCTTGCTCGGCGTGTCGATCGTGATCGAGCGAACGAACGTCGACTGCTGGCAGACCTCGGTCTCGGCGTACTACTACACGCCGGTGCGGTCGGTTTTCGTCGGCATGCTCATGGCGATCGGGCTGTGCCTCATCGTCATCAAGGGCAGCACTCCCTGGGAGGACGCCACGCTCAACGCCGCTGGGATGCTCGCTCCGATCGTGGCAGTGGTTCCGACGACCGACGTCGGCGTGTGCTGGTCGCAGAGCCCGGGCCGCCTACCCGTCGACGACGACGGGAACCTCGCCAGCTGGGTGACGGCAAACATCGACAACAACATCACGGCGTTGCTGATCACGGGGATCGCCGGCCTGCTGGTGGCTGCGGTGATCGCCAGCATCGCAACTCACAACGTGAAGGCGGTCGCTGAGGTCGGCGACGTCGGGATGCGGCTGGGCCTGCTCGCGGCGATGGTGTTCCTGCTGGTCGGTGCTGGGCTGTTCATCTGGTGGGACGATTTCGAGACTCGCGCCCACGGCATCGCGGCGCTGCTGATGTTCTTCTTCCTTGCCCTCGCCGTGGGCCGCAACGCCTGGGATCACCGGCGCGACGATTCACCGCGTCGCTACTTCTGGCTCTACGCGGTGATCGCAGCGGCCATGGTGACGGCGCCGATCATCATGTTCCCGCTCGGATCCGACTGGCGGCACATGGTGCTCGTCCTCGAGTCCACCGAGATCACCCTGTTCGCAGGCTTCTGGCTCGTGCAGACGAGGGAGCACTGGGGCGAGACCGTCTGACGCTCAGCCCGACCCCCGGAACCGACCTTGGCACCGCGGTCGACGCGTCCGCGGACGCCGGCTCGTCAGGAGCGACGGTCGCGAGTCGCCTGGTTGCGCTTCGTCGACGACTTGGTGGAGGCGCGCTTCTTCTCGCTCGCGGGCGATCGAGGGGTCCGCTTCGTCGACGTCGTGGTCGGCGAGATCGATGACGGCGAGCGCGACGACGACCGCTGCGGCGGAGTGCGGCGGGCGGCCTCCAACCGTTGCGTCTTCAGATCCTCGGCAGCTGCTGCGGCCACCTGTGCGAGTTGATCGGACACCCTGGCCAGTGCGTCCTCGAAGCCCTCGGCCTTGCGTGCGGCCTTGGCGTGAGCGGCGTGGGCCCGCTTTCTCGACCGGTCGGCGCTCACCTGGTCACCGGCTCGACGGCGATACAGCTTGCTGTACTTGTTGCGGGCCCGGCGGATCCGGTCGTGCAGAGCGATGAGTTCGTCCTCGTCGAGACGCTTCAGTTCGCGAGGGGCGGTCGCCCGAAGCAGCGCTTGCTCGGTCTCGTTGAGCATCGAGCGAAGTTGTGCATCCATCGTCGTCTCCTCGTCGGTGGTCGGGTGGGTGCGTGCGAACCATAGTCAGCAACGGTCTGCAATGGCCTACCGATCACCGCAGGATCAGGGCTGGCGATGCGCTGCGCCGGTGCCGGAGCGAAGTCGCTGCGCCACACGGCGAGCGAGGCGATACAGCACGAACGCAACCACGGCCGAGGCGATGGTGAGCACTGCCACCACGACGACTGCAAGCTCGGGCCGGGCGATCGCCAGCGCCATGACGGCCACCACGAGCCCGTCCTCTCCCAAACTCACGGCGACGTTCGACACTGGTTCGGGCGAGGTGTTCACGACCAGACGAGTCGACGCCTTGGCGCTGTGACTGCTGAGCGCCAGCACCACACCCGACACGACCAGCGCCGGAACCGACAGCTGCGTGTCCGTCGCCGTACTCATCAGGTACCCACCGACCGCTGGACGGATGGCGGTGTGCACGGTGTCCCACGCCGAGTCGACGAGGGCGATCTTGTCGATCACGAACTCCACGAAGAACATCACCACGCCGGCCCCGATCACCCACCACTGTTCGACGAACGTCGGAGCGTCGACCCACCCCGCGCGTCCCGCAACGCCGACGACGGCCACGACGCCGTACACGCTGATGCCCGACGACCACCCAGCCCCCATCGCCGTACCGATGTCCACGGCGATGGTCTACCAGGGGTGTCACGACATCGAGTGGCCACGCAAACCTGCGGCTACGCGGTCAGCGCTCTGATGCGCTCCTGGACGAACTCGACGGTCTCGCCGTCGGTCATCGAGGCCCCACGCCTGACGGCCGACGCGAAGTCCGCCAGACTCATGTGGTCGCGGAGCTGTCCGACGAGCGCTTCCATGTGCTCGGCCTCCGAGGCTTCGAACGGCAGCGCGTACGCGGCTCCGATCGCAGCGAGCGAACCGTAGAGCGTCGCTGCAGCAAGGTCGTCGCGCAGCTCGACGAGAATCCCCAGCACGTGTCGGAGCGAGAGCCACTGGTTGGCCCAATCACCGCCACGGAACCACATGTCGATCACATCGCTGAATCCGCCAAGTGCTGCGCGCGGATCGCCGTCGTGCGCCCGTAACCAGAGCACCTCGGTGAGTGCGAACGCCTGGATCCAACGGTTGTCGGCGCGGGCTGCCACGTCCGCCGAACGCTCCAGATGTTGTAACGCGGCCACAGGATCGGTTCGCACGAGCGACAACCCCGTTGCGTACAAGGCCTCGGCAAGAGCGGTCGGCGAACCGCACGAGCGGGCGGCGGCGAGCGACTCGGTGGCGTACGCGCTGGCACGCTCGGCATCCCCCACGCTGGTGGATGCCACCGACGCCATGTAGAGGCCGTGAGCCTGCCGTGCCGGAGATCCGGTCCGCGAATCGTCGAGCATCCGATCGATCCAGTAGTGGGCGGTGTCCACATCACCGCGGTAGAACCACGAATTGCCGAGCGCTCGCTCGGCCAGGCCCGACGAGCCCACGCCGAGGCGTTCCGAGAGCGCTATCGACTGCTCTGCGTAGCTGATCGATCGGTCGAGGTCACCACGAACGAACCGTCCGTAGGCGGCCACGGCCAGCACCAACGGCCCCACAGTCGAGTCCGTCAGCCCGTCCATCGTCGCTGTGGCCTCCGCCCACCCGACGACCTCGGTGCGCATCGAGCGGAACGAGTACTCGCGCAAGGCCGCTACGAGCCGGGCACAGCTCTCGACGTCGTGCTGATCGCTGACGAACGAGAACGCTGCCCGGAGATCGTCGAACTCGAGAGTGAGCCGCTCCGTCGCTCCCGCCTCGTCGGGTCCGGCCAACGATCGCGAGCACTGCGTCGCCAGGTCGATGAACCACGTCGCATGGCGAGCTGTGACCGCGGCGTGCTCGGCGGAACGCAATTGCTCGTGTCCGAATGCGCGCATCGGCTCGAGCACGCGGTACCGACCGAGATCCGCATCAACGAGTTGCACCATCGACTTGTCGACGAGGTCCGCGAGCACTCGGGCGATCCATTGCACCTCGATGGACTCGTCGATACAGATCGCCTCGACCGCATCAAGTTCGAACGATCCGGCAAAGACCGAGAGGCGCGCGAACAGGGTCTGTTCGCTGCTGTTGAGCAGTTGGTACGACCACGACACCAGGTCTCCGAGGCTCTGATGGCGTGGCGATCTGCCCGTCTGTGCCTGATCGAGGAGATCGAAGCGCAGCTGGAGCCGCTCGACGAGCGCCTGCGGTGTGATCGCTCGCATGCGCGCCGCAGCGAGTTCGATGGCCAGAGGCAACCCATCGACCCGTCGCACGATTTCCGAGACAGCGCTGGCATTGGCCGCTGTGAGTGAGAATCCGGCCTGTGACGCCGCCGCGCGTTCGACGAACATCCTGATCGCTGGGACCTTGGCCAGGTCGTGGATGTCGAGCTGCACGTCAGCCGTCGTCGACGGCGCTCCAACCGGCAACGGATCCACGCGCTGCACGACCTCGCTCGGCAGCCCCAAGACCTCGCGGCTCGTGGCCAGTACCGTCAGATCGCCGCAGGCTGACAACAACCGCTCGACCAGCAGGGCAACGGGCTGTCGCAGGTGCTCACAGTTGTCGATGACGAGCAGTGCGCCACGACCCTGCAGATATTCGACCAGTGTCTCCTGAAGAGTGAGGTGCTGACGGGGCTGCACGTCGAGTGCAGTGGCGATCGCCGCCACCGTCGAAGCCGGATCGTGAACCGGAGCGAGCTCTGCGACGTACACCTCGCCGCACCGGTCGTCCCAGACGTCGCCTGCGACTCGCATCGCCAGACGCGTCTTACCGACACCGCCCGGACCGGTGAGCGTCACCAACCGGTGCTCATCGAGCAGCCGACCGATCTGCGTCAGGTCTGACGTTCTGCCCACGAGGCTGGTGCTCTCGGTCGAGGGTCGGCATGCCCGCCCGGCGCGATTCGGCGCGTGGGCCAGCAACGCGGGATCCGCCTCGATGATCAGTCCCTCGAGCTCACGTATCTCCGCTGACGGGTCAAGTCCCAACTCGTCTCGAAGGATGCGGCGGAAGGTGGCGATGCGCCGCAGCGCATCGCCGGACCGACCGCTCCGGTTGAGCGCCATCGCCAACAGATGCCATGGTCGCTCCCGCAACGGATGCTCGGCCACGAGTGCTTCCAGGTCCGCCACGATGGTGCGGTCCTCGCCGAGCTCGAGGCGTGCCGACAGCACTTCCTCTCGGGCCAGTGTGTGCATCTCCTCGAGTCGCACGACGACCGCTCGGCTCCAGTGCAGGTCGCAAAATTCTGCGAACGGCGTCCCCGACCAGCTCTCGAGGGCGCTCCGGTAGGCAGCGACCGCGTCCGTCGAGGTCGTTGCGGTGCGAGCCTGCTCGACGAGCGCTTCGAACCTCCAGGCATCGACGCAGCGGTCGTCCACCTCCAACGCATAGCCGAGCGAACGCGTCACGATGCGCGCATCTGGTTCGAGCAGCTTGCGCAGGCGTGACACATAACTCTGCAGGACTGCGCCGGGGTCGGCCGGCTCGGCCTCTCCCCAGAGTTCGTCGACCAGTCGGTCGAAGGACACCACTGCGCCGCGGGCAGCCGTGAGCATGGCGAGAATCCGACGAGGCTTTGGACCGCCGATCGCGACCGGGTCATCAGCGCGACGCAGCTCCAGGCTCCCGAGAAGCCGGATCTCGAGGGGTGCGGTCACGTCGAGAGTCTTCCAGGGTCACTTGCACTGCGCTTGCAGACGCAGGACCGAGCAATCAGCGCCGCGTGCAAGCCGACTGCCAGTCGTGTCCTGCACGATCGGTCCGACACGGCGAACCCGTCGCCGTCGACGAGGAGCAGACCATGACCACCACCGACCCGGACATCACGAACCCCAACAAGGCCCTCTGGGAGAAGGGAGACTTCACCCGGATCGCCGCGACGATGCGCGACAGCGGTGCGGATCTGATGCGCCGCATCGGCGTCTCTCCCGGCATGCAAGTCCTCGACCTCGGATGCGGCGACGGCACGACGGCGATTCCGTCAGCCCGACTGGGGGCGTCGGTCCGAGGGATCGACATCGCGGCCAACCTCGTCGCTGCCGCGCAGACGCGAGCCGACGGCGAGCGACTGAGGAACTGCACATTCGAGCAAGGCGACGCATCGGACCTCCGAGACGTCGAGGACGAGTCGTTCGACCTCTCGGTCTCCATCTTCGGAGCCATGTTCGCTCCACGCCCCTTCGACGTCGCCGCCGAGTTGGTCCGCGTGACGAAGCCGGGCGGCCGCATCGTGATGGGCAACTGGATACCGGGTGACCCCACACTGGTTGCCCAGATTCTGCGGATCAGCGCGGCGTACTCACCGGCGCCACCGGAAGGCTTCGTCAGCCCCGTCACCTGGGGCCAAGAGGAGCACGTTCGCGAGCGATTCGGTGCCGCCGGGATCTCCGGGGACGCGATCCAAGCCGAACGAGCAACCTACGTGTTCGACTTTGCCGGCACGCCGGAGGAGTTCGTCGCTGTGTTTCGCGAGTACTACGGACCAACGATGAACGCGTTCGCAGCCGCCGACGCGAACGGACGCGCCAGCGACCTCCAGGGTGAACTGGAGCAGCTGTTCCGCGTGCAGAACACGAGCCCGGCCACGGATCGCACGGTCATCTCTGCCACGTACCTGCTGGTCACCGCAACGCGCTGACAACTCCCGAGCGCCATCTTGTCACGCCGCTGTCAGGCGACGGTCAGAAGTCGTCGACCGGCATCGAGCAGTGCAACAGCATCGGGGTAATCCTGTTCGACAACCCTTCTGAGCGCGGAGAGACCAGCAGGCAGTGCTGTTGCGGGTACGTCTCGGCTGGCGAGCAGAGTTTGCAGCCACTCGAGATACTCGGTGAAGACCGAGCTATCGGACGTCAGCACCGCCGCAGCGAGGAACTGCACAGTGAAGGTGAGATCTTCCAGGGTGCGAGCCAGCTGGTCGGAGTTGTAGCCACCCATCGGAGGGAAGCGCGCGACGAGCCCGGCAAAGGTCGCCTCAGCGATCGACGCAGCATGGTCGATCATGTGCACTGCCCGAGGATCGGGCGAGTCAACCGTTCGTCGGCTCGGCGCTCCCTCGACACGCCACTGCTTCAGGATCAGGGCTGCCTCATCGGCGGTCTCGGCCCAGGCATCAGCACCGAGTCGTGCGGCACGAGTTCCGTCGGTCCCGAAGGCGCGCCCGCCGACAATGACGGGCAGACCCTGAGCGTGAGCGATGTCGATGAGGCTGATGACACCAGGGAAGAAGGTCGCCAAGCTGCACGAAATCGCCAACGAATCGGCGCTCCGGCGTGCCAGCAATTCGGCGACGTAGGGCCCGGGCGTCGACGCTCCCAGAATGGTGACCCTGACACCAAGGCTGCGCAATGACTCCCCGAACATTTGTGCCGCAAGTGAGTGCCAGTCACCCTCAGCGCAGACAACCACGGTGTGACCGTCGCCAGTCGGCTCGTCGACTTCGCTGACGAGCGCGTCGAGAGCGGCAGCGGACACACCGGTCGCGACGTGTTCGTCCGCGACGGTGAGCTGGTTGACGTGCCAGCGTTCTCCAACCTCGCGTTGTCCGGCGGCGAGGAGCTCGACGATCACACGATTGTGGGGAACACCGCTGTCGAACATGTCGAGCGTCGTGCGGATTGCGGAACGCCGCTCGCCGTTGACCGCGTCGCTCACGTACTCGTCGACCGACGTGTGAGCGCGGGCGTGGGATGAGACCGATGGCGGTTCGACGGAGCGACGGGACCACACCCATCGGTCACGACCGGTTTCCTTGGCCTCGTACAGCGCTTCGTCGGCCAAGCGCAACGTCGTGGCGGGATCTCCGGACGACCGGGCGATCCCTGCGGAAAACGTGATCGGCAACGGGCGGGCCGCCTCCCACGTCGCGCGAAGCCGCTCGAGGAGCGATGTAGCCCCCTCGGACGACGCGATGACGGCGACGAACTCCTCGCCACCGAAGCGGCCGGCAATTTCGCCAGCTCGGACCACTGACTGCAGCGCGGTGCCGAACGCTTGCAGTACCTCATCACCCGCATGATGTCCGAACTCGTCGTTCACCTGCTTGAAGTGGTCGAGGTCGAACATGATCACGGCCCCGTCCGCTCCGACGCGCCCGAGAGCGCGGTCCATGGTGCGCCGGTTGGGGAGGCTCGTCAGACGGTCCGTTGATGCCTCTTCGCCGAGACGTTCGAGGCGCGCGCTCAGTTCCAGCGCCCTGCGGGCGTCGAGCAGGAACGAACCCAGGTAGTGGTCGATGTGCGCACGGGCGACGCTGCCCCGCGTCGCCGAAGCGAACACAGGCGTTCCGTCACCGAAGGAGATGTCGGCCGGGACCACGTCAGCGTTCGCAGCATCTGCGGCGACCACGGACCCGCCCAGCCTCCGAACCAGTGTCTCGGTCGCGAGGCGCGCATCGGCGCTCGTCTTCAACCAGAGCAACGAGTGCATCGCATCGAGCATCGCTCCAGCGGCCCGATCCTTCACGTCAGCGGTCGGGGAGTTCACCGGCGGCTCCAACACAATCGTACCCATACCTTTCCATCGTCGGCGGAGGCCCCGACTCGATAGACACTCCATCTGAAATGCCAGACACTCCGTCCGAAATGAGCGCGCCGATCAACGGGGTGGTGGCGTCAACGCGTTCTCGTCGGTTGGTTTCCGCTCCAACAGGAGCGCTGCGACGCAGAGGAACGCAGTTGCGATTTCGACAAACACCGAAGCGGCCGCCTCGGGGCTGGGAATCCAACCCCGTTCGGTGAAGCCCATGATGCCGCGATCCGTGCGGCTCAGCCCGAACGCAATCAAGGTGGCGTTGGCGACGATCAGCGCCGGCAGGACCGCCCATCGATGCTTGACGACGAGCACGACGGCTGCAGCGACGAACGCGGCGATGGCGTTCAGCACGAAGCTCCGACCGAGATTCTCGATCGGCACGTCGCGA
>JBGTCW010000611.1:0-3363 GCA_041748635.1 Ilumatobacteraceae bacterium
TGGCCAGGCGGCGCTGTGCGGGGGTGGCGTAGTGGACGTTGTTGGTGGCGATGCACCCGACGCGCTCACGGTGGGCGAGTTCGACCAACGCGTCGTTGCGGTCGGAGTCGAGCGGATCACCATGATCCCACAACTCGACGAGCACCCGATCGCGCCCGAACGCGTCGACCAGGCAGAGGAGTTCGCGCCGCGCCGCTGCCGGACCGTCGTTCACCAAGGCGGCGGGAACCGCTCCCTTGCGGCAACCGGTGAGCACCCAGCCATGACCGGCGACGACATCGGCCACATCGGCGAACGCGAACTGCGGTGCCCCCTTCTCGCCGGCGAGATGGCCATTGCTGAGCGTTCGGGACAGCCGGGCGTACCCGCCGGGGCCGTCGGCGAGCACGAGCAGATGCGTCCCCGAGGGGTCCGGAGCGTGCGAGTCGGGCACCTTGCCGGTGGCGACTTGTCGCAGCGTCTCGGCCTCCGACCTGGCGACACGTGCCTGGTCAGACTCCGCTGCTGCCGACAGCGTGATCTCGGTGCCGAACACGGTCGGGAGCCCGACCGCTTTAGCCGCTTCGGCGAAGCGCACCACCCCGTAGAAGCCGTCGTGGTCGGTGATCGCCAACGCCTCCAACCCGAGCCGTGCAGCTTCGGTGGCCAGTTCCTCCGGATGCGACGCACCGTCGAGGAACGAGAAATTCGAGTGACAGTGCAGCTCGGCATAGGGCACCGTGTTGGTGGGACGCTCGAGACCTGGCGCCTCGAACGGTTGGCGCTTGCGACTCCACGCCGGGCCGTCACCACCGGAATTCCACGACGGGCTCCCCGGCGCGCGCCCGTCTCGTCCCGCCGTCCCCGAGAGGGTGGCTTCCAGTTCGCTCCATGACCAAGACGGGTTGTTGAACCCCACGCACTCCAGTATCGAACACTTGTTCGCTCACCGCAACCGCCCCCGACCCGAAAAATGCGCACCAGACGTTCGTGGGCGGTCAGATCTGCGCACATTTCGGCTTAGGTGCCAGCGGCGATCCGAAATGTGCGCAGATTGGCCCCCGGGTGACGCTGCGGTGCACATTTTTCGGGGTGGAGGAGGGACAGCTGTCAGGGGTGAGGCTTGCCGGGGAGAGGCCGGTGAGTCCGTTCGCCCGGGCCCAGTCGGCGATCGCCCCGCTGTCGCCGTATCCGCCCGGCCCCGCCGTCGGAGACAGGCTCGCCGGCGACAGGCCCGTCAGCCCGTCGGCCCGGGCCATCTCGGCGATCGCCGGATGATCGGCGACAGCGGGAACCGACGCCGTGGACTCCTGGGCGATGACCGCCCCGATACCGAACGTCGCCGCGCCAACGACGATCACGCCGCCGACGAGGGTCCGCAGCCGGGGCCGACGGGTCGTCGCGGGTGCTTCGGTGATCTCGGCCGGGATGGTGATGGAAGTGTCGTTGCTGTGCATGGCGTACCTTTCGTCGACCCCGAAGGGCGGTGCCGCCGACTCGGTCGAGCCGGCTGCCGATCACACTCCCCAATGAGGATTGACCGGCAGTGAGCAGCGATTGCGGTTCGATGTCGACCGACAGCGATCCACCGACGCAGCGGACGGGTCGCCGATTCTCAGAACCCCTCCCACCAGGCACGATGCCGCGTTAATCTCTCGGTAACCGGGGGGTGATCGAGTGCACGACATGGAGTTCAGAGCACTCGGACCCGTCGTCGTCATCCGTGACGGCGAGCAGGTAGATCTCGGATCGCACCGTCAGAAGGCGGTGATCGCACTCCTGCTGGTCCACCACGGCCAGGTGCTGTCGACCGACCGGATCCTCGATGAGCTGTGGGGTGACGAGAGCGAGGGCAAGCTCAATGCACTCCGGGTGTACGTCTCGCGTCTGCGGGCGACCCTCGACCCCGATCGCACACGGGGCGAGCAGTCGGTGCTCGAAACGGTCGGCTCCGGTTACCGCCTGAACGTCGATGCCGGCGAGTTCGACGTCGAGGCGTTCGAGCGCCGGGCTGCAGTGGGGCGATCGCTGCTGTCGAGCGACCCGGCAGCGGCGGCCATCGAACTCCGGGCGGCGCTCGACCGGTGGCACGGTACGGCGTTCGAGGACTACGCCGACGAGGAGTTCGCCCACTTCGAGAGCGTGCGCCTTGGCGACGCCCGCGTCGATGCGCTGGAGGACCGCATCCAGGCCGACCTGGCATGCGGGCTCGACGGCGAGGTCGTCAGCGAGTTGGAACTGCTGCGCCAGCAGCATCCG
This sequence comes from Ilumatobacteraceae bacterium, assembly GCA_041748635.1. GTDB lineage: Bacteria > Actinomycetota > Acidimicrobiia > Acidimicrobiales > Ilumatobacteraceae > Sva-07. The sequence continues at coordinate 2,239 of JBGTCW010000611.1, forward strand.
CTGCGCGAGCGACTCGTCGAGTACCAGGCGCTCGCGCTGTACCGCTCGGGGCGGGCAGCAGAAGCGCTGCGGGCGATCGGCCGGTTCCGCCGCCACGTCGGTGACGAGCTCGGCATCGAGCCATCACCCCGGCTCCTGCGTCTGGAAGAACACATCCTGCTGCACGACGAGAAGATTCAGTCGCGCCGTCCGGCACCGGAACTCAGCGGCGCCAAGCGACCGGCGACCAACCCGTTCAAGGGCTTGCGGGCGTTCGGCACCAACGACGCGGCGATGTTCTTCGGGCGCGATGCGCTGACCGCCGAGATCCTACGCAACCTGGGCCGGGGCCAGCGCCTGGTCGCGCTCGTCGGGGCCAGCGGATCGGGGAAATCGAGCGTCGTGCGCGCCGGGCTGATCCCCGCCCTGACCAAGGGCGCGAGCGCCGGCTCGGCTCGCTGGCTCGTGGCGAGCATGATGCCTGGCGCCCACCCGTTCGCCGAGCTCGACGCGGCACTGCTGCGTTCCACGATGGATGCACCTGCCAGCCTCGGCGAGCAACTCCGCGAGGGCGATGCCGGCCTCCTCGGCGCCGCGTTGCGCATCCTGCCCAGCGACGACTCTCACCTCGTACTGATCATCGACCAGTTCGAGGAACTGTTCACACTCGTCGACGACAAGGCCGTTCGCGACCGCTTCTTATCGAACCTGGTGACAGCGGTCGGCGATCCCCACAGGCGGATCAGCGTCGTGATCACGGTGCGCGCCGACTTCTACGCCCACCAGCTGTCGCACCCCGAGTTCGGCGCCCGCCTCGGTGCTGGCATCGTCAACGTCACCCAACTGACAGCAGAGGAGCTGGAGGCCGCGGCGCTGCGTCCCGCAGAGGAGCAAGGGGTGTCGTTCGAGCCGGCGCTGCTCGGCCAGCTGATTGCCGACGTCGGCAACCAACCGGGGGCCCTCCCGCTGTTCCAGTACGCCCTGACCGAACTGTTCGACCGGCGCACGGGCGACGTGTTGAGCGCTGCCTCGTATCGGGCGATGGGCGGCCTCGACGGTGCGTTGCAACGACGTGCATCCGACCTGTACGACGAGTTCGACGAGCAGCAGCAGGAAGCCGCCCGTCAGCTGTGCCTCCGCCTCGTC
>JBGTCW010000612.1:0-1995 GCA_041748635.1 Ilumatobacteraceae bacterium
GCGGGCGAGACACAGTGCCTCGTCGATCTGCTCGCGTCCGAGCACCGCTCCGACGGCAGCCTCGGGCGGCGGGATCGGCAGCGCCCGCCCGGCGGTTCCGGTGCGGGTGGCGTCGAGCAGCCGGCCTCGATCGATGACCCAGGTCGATGCACCGAGCGTGATCTCGGCCTGCTCGGCGGCTCGCAAGGCGTCGACGAGGAGTTGCCGTCGGACCGCCCCGATCAGTGCGCTCAGTCGATCGCGTGTGGATGCCGCCTCCTCGAACCGCTGCGCGGCGGCCAGATCGAGCATCCGGTCGCGAAGCCGGTCGACGACAAGTCGTGGATCACCGGACAGTGCGTGTGCCGCTGCATCGACCGAGGCGGCGTAGGCCGCTGGGTCGGCGGTGCCCGAGCACGGACACAGCGCCACGCCCAACTGCGCAGCGCTGCACACCGGTGCATCGTGTGGCGCCGAGTAGTTGCGGCCCATTCTCACCGTGCATCGGCGCAGCGGAACCGCTGTCTGGATCGCGTCGATGACGAGGCCAGCCATCGTGCGAGACGGAAGCGGCCCGAGGTGCAGGCCAGCGACCGACGGGTTCTTGACGATCGACAGTCGCGGCCACGGAGCGTCGACGTCGAGCTTGACGTAGCAGTACCGATCGACGCGGGTTCCCGCTCGGTTGTAGCGGGGGAGGAGTCGGCCGATCAGCCGACCTTCGATCACCTCAGCGGTGAGGGCGTCGGGGAGCTCGAGGTGGGTCACCGACTGTGTCTCGCGCAACATTGGGCCGACCTTGCGTCGGTCGTCGCTGCCGAAGTACGAACGCACCCGCTGGCGCAGATTGCTCGCCTTGCCGACGTAGAGGAGCTCGTCGCGTGGCCCACGGAACATGTAGACGCCCGGCGATCGCGGGAGGTCCGCGGTCATCTTCAGCTTGCCCGCCTGCGGATGGCCGGCGAGTTTCGAGAGCACGACCAGGTCGTCGAGTCCGACGACGCCGAGGCCCGCAGCCCGTTCGATCAGGAGGTGGAGCAGATCGACGGTGGCGAGCGCGTCGTCGAGGGCGCGATGGCACGGGCGGTGATCGAGGCGGAAGTGGGCGGCGAGCGTGCCGAGCTTGAAGTCGGGGACCTCCTGGCGTACCAGTCGTCGCGCCAGCGCCACGGTGTCGACCACGGTGGTGCCGAACGGCGGGCGTCCGTCGCGCCCGCACGCCGCACGCAGGAATCCGACATCGAATCCGACGTTGTGACCGACGATCACGGCGTCGCCGGCGAAGTCGATCAGCGAACCGAGTACGCCCTCGATGCGTGGCGCGTCGGCGACGAGCACGTCGGACAGCCCGGTGAGCATCGTGATCTGCGGTGGGATCGCACGGCCGGGATTGACGAGGGTCTGGAACGTGCCGAGGCACTCGCCGCCGCGGACCTTCACTGCGCCGATCTCGGTGATCATGTCGTCGTTGCGGTTGCCGCCGGTGGTCTCGAGATCGATGACGCAGAACGTCACCTCGTGCAGCGGTGTGCCGAGCTCGTCGAACGAGCGCTGGTGGGGGAGCTGCGCGATCGAACGAGATGACATCGAGTGCATGTCAGCACGAACACCCGTACGATGTCAAGAACGTCCGTTCGGCTGCGTAGGTCCGTGCAGTATCGTGACCACATGTCCGAGCCGTCGGAGATCGAGCACCGAGATCTGCGCAGCGCCATCGAGTTCGCGGTCGTCATGGCCGACGAGATGACCAAGCGCAAGGCGTCGATCGCGGCCCCGCAGGCGTTGCGTTCGATGGCGGGCAAGGCGCGCATCCCCACCGGCGCGCTCGGTTCACTCCGTCGGGCGATCGAGGCCGACGACCGGTTTCGAGAGGCGATCGCCGCCGGTGCGCTCCCCGAACTGGTCGATCCCGTCGGCATCCTGTGGTTGGCGCGGCCGGACGGCTGGGAGGCAAGCGCGCGTGAGCTGGTCGCCGCTCGGGCGTCAGACGAGGCCGATGCGGATCTGCGCACGGCG
>JBGTCW010000613.1:0-3593 GCA_041748635.1 Ilumatobacteraceae bacterium
CGGATGAAGGGGTGCCCGCGGTAGTAGTCGGCGAACACTTGCTGGTTTCGGGCCTCGAGTTCGTAGTCGACCTCCTCGGCGATGCGCAGCTTGATCTCGTCGACCATCTCCGCCGGGTCGAGGCCACCGAAGCCTTGGCGGAGCACGGCGCCGAGCAGATCGGCGTTCTTCAGGTCGGCCACGATCGCTTCGCCGACGCCCGGGTACTGCACCTTCACTGCGACGGCTCGCTCGGTGCCCGTCGCCGGGTCGAGCAGGAGTGCTCGATGGACCTGGCCGATCGAGGCCGCAGCGATCGGCGTCGGATCGAACTCGACGAATACCTCGTCGACCGGTCGTCCGAGCTCGCGCTCGATGGTCTCGAGTGCGAGGTCCTGCGACATCGGAGGGGCATTCGACTGCAGTTGTGACAACGCCAGTCGCAGCGGTTCGGGCAGCCCGTCGTCGAGGTAGCTCGCCATCTGTCCGAGCTTCATCAGCGCGCCCTTCATCTGACCGAGTTCCTCGGCGACGTGTTGGGCTGAACGCAGTTCGCGGTGTCGATCGAGTTCTTCTCGTCGTTCCGCGGAGGCGAACGTCTTGCGCGCCGCCGTGGTGGCATACGTCGTGCCGACGCGTGCGCCCATGCGGGCGAGCTGTCCGTTACGTCGAAGACGCGAGCGATGCATCCGTGCGCCTGAGACGATCGGTCGTCTGCTGCGACGGACCGCAACCGCCGCGGCCAGAGCACCGGCGCCGATCACGAGCGTTCCGACCGCGAGCCTGCGAGTCGTCATGCTCGTCGTCGCACCGATTCGATGGCGCGGACCAGCGTGGGAGCGAACCGGTCGGCGTTGGCGACCACTGCGTCGTGTATCCCGTCGACGCGGAACGCTTCGCACCCCGGGATCTGCTCGTACAGCTTCACCTGGCGGCGCAACGGCACGACCTGATCGCGCATGGTGAGCACCGACGACGTCGGAACATCGACCTCGCCGATCCACTCGGTGGAGGAGAACCTGCCGATCGCCTTGCCGGCCTCCAGGATCGCCCGCCAATCGTGGTCGGCGGTTTCCCGCATGGCCCACGGCCCCCACTTCTCGGTGCGCCGCTGGAGGTAGAGCTGCTCGACGAGCCAGGTCTTCGCCTGGTCGGGAGCGAGCCGGGCCACCGCGGCGAGGCTCGTGAATCCGACCGTGCCGAGGCGCTTGTCGCGCCGTCCGGCGAAGTACGGAGCGGTGGCGCACAACACGAGACCGCTGACCCGTTCGGGGTGCCGGCGCCAGACGAGTTGGGCGACTGGGCCACCCATCGAGTAGCCGATCGGGATGAACCGGTGGACGCCGAGCGCAGCGGCGACATCGACGGCGTCGTCGGCGCAGTCCTCCAGTCGAAACGGCTTCTTCGATCGCAGGCCGGTGCCGTGACCACGATGATCGAACGAGATCACCCGGTAGTGCTCGCCGAGGGTGCCGTAGCAACGGAACCAGTTGAGGTCGGCCGTGGCGGTCCAGCCGTGGAGCAACACGATGACCGGAGTGTCGGACGCGTCGCGATGCTCATCTGGTCGAGCCGGACCGAAGTCGCGCACCATGATCGTGCCGCGATCGGGCAGGTCGACGAAGCGTGCCGGGGGCAGCACGGGCGAGAAGATGTCGACTTCGTTGTGGCCGCTGCCGTGGAGCGAAACGGTCTCAGAACTGTTCGACACGGAGCACCGTCACGGTGAGTGCGCCGTTGGGCGCCTCGTAGGTGATGGTCGCACCAGCTTCGGCGCCGTCGAGTGCCTGACCGAGTGACGAGGCCGGACCAATCACGTCGGCGCCCTCGATCTGCTCCTCCATGGAGCAGATGACATAGTGCTCGGCGTCGTCCTCGTTGTCACCTTCGTACAGAACGGTGTACACCGGGAAGCCATCGACGATCTCGGCGTTCTCCAGGAGGTGCTCGAGCTGCCGGATGCGGCCCTCCATGTGGCCCTGTTCGTCCTTGGCAGCGTGGTAGCCGGCGTTCTCCTTGAGATCGCCTTCCTCGCGGGCGCGTTCGATCTTGTTCGCCACGTCGATTCGACCGCGGGTGGTCAGGTCCTCGAATTCGGCCCGCAGGCGTTCCTGCGCCGATGCGGACAAGTGCACTGCTGCCATGAGGACACAAGGCTACCCAACCCGAAATTCGGAGCGGGCGTTGCGCGTCGCGCAATGTGAGCGCCGAAGTTCGGGGATGGACTGCCTTGGGGGCGGTTGGGGACGTCGTCATAGGCTCGCCGGTCATGACGCACAACATCGCAGTGATCGGCGGAGACGGGATCGGGCCCGAGGTGACGGCGGAGGCCGTGAAGGTCGTGCGTGCCGCCGGTGTCGACATCGCCACGACCGAGTTCGACCTGGGCGGGCAGCGGTTCCTGCGCGACGGCGAGATCCTCTCCGACTCCACGCTCGACGAGCTGCGGGCCTTTGACTGCATCCTGCTCGGTGCCGTCGGCACCCCCGAGGTGCCGCCCGGGGTGATCGAACGGGGCCTCCTGTTGAAGATGCGCTTCGACCTCGATCTGTACATCAACCAACGTCCGTTCGCCGGAATCGCTCCGGGCGGCGAGACGCCCCACGACTTCGTCGTGATCCGCGAGAACACCGAGGGCCCGTACGTCGGCGAGGGCGGCGCACTGCGGGTCGGCACGCCGAACGAGGTGGCCACACAGGGGTCGGTCAACACCCGGCTCGGGGTCGAGCGATGCATCCGCTATGCGTTCGAGCTGGCCGCCAGTCGTCCTCGCACGCACTTGACGCTCGTGCACAAGACGAACGTGCTGACCTTCGCCGGGAGCTTGTGGGAGCGCACGTTCAACGAGGTCGCCACCGAGTTCCCCGACGTGGCCACGGCCTACAACCACGTCGACGCCGCATGCATCTACTTCGTACAGGACCCGCATCGCTACGACGTGATCGTCACGGACAATCTGTTCGGCGACATCCTCACCGACCTCGGCGGCGCGGTGTCCGGCGGGATCGGCCTGGCGTCGTCGGCGAACCTCAACCCGGCCCGCACGGGTCCGTCGATGTTCGAGCCGGTCCACGGCTCTGCACCTGACATCGTCGGCACGGGGACAGCGAACCCGACAGCGGCCATCCTCAGCGCTGCGCTGATGCTCGACTTTCTCGGCGAGACCGACGCTGCGGATCGGATCCGGGCAGCGTGTGCCGATCCTGTCACCGGCAGCACCACCGATGTCGGTGACGCCATCGCCGCCCGCGTGGGAAACTGATCGCATGCCCATCACACCGACCCCGAAGATCTGGATGAACGGCGAGCTCGTCGACTGGGAAAAGGCCCAGGTCCACGTGCTCACGCACACGCTGCACTACGGCACCGGCGTGTTCGAAGGAATCCGCGCCTACGAGACCGCCGACGGCCCGGCTGTGTTCCGGCTCACCGATCACATCGAGCGGCTGTTCAGCTCGGCGCAGATCATGGGCATGGAGATCCCGTACACCGTCGATGAGCTGGTGGCAGCGACGAAGGAGACGGTCGCATCTACCGGGCTCGACGCGTGCTACATCCGTCCGATCGCCTACTTCGGCTACGGCGAGATGGGCCTCAACACGCTGCCGTGCACC
>JBGTCW010000614.1:0-4609 GCA_041748635.1 Ilumatobacteraceae bacterium
GGCGCCTGTCGCTTGCAGTCGCCCGTGGTTCCGGCGCGGCCGTGGCCGAACTCGGAGCCGTTGCGTCGCAGTCGGGGACTCCGGTGAGCCTCCACGGAACTGGGGGAGCGTGGCTGGTCGCCGGCCGCGGCGCCGACTCGGCGGTGCTGCACGATGCCGTTCGCCATTCACTCGATCGCAAGGTCTGCAACACCCTCAACGTCGTGGTGCTGCTGCGCGAGTTCGCCCCCGAGACAGCGGTGATCGTCCTCGATGCACTCGATGCGGCCGCCGACGAGCGAGGGACGTCGGGGCGGCTGCACGTGGTGTCAGGGTCCGAGGGGTACGTCCCGGCTGAGCGATTCGACCGCGCCGTACCCATCACGCGGGCGACGGGCACCCGGGACGAGCCGGCGGCCTCGACGCTCGACGTCGGCGGACTGGCAACGGAGTGGGAATGGGAGCAGTCGCCGGAGCTCAGTCTCGTGGTCGTCGACTCGGTCGACGACGCGATCTCGCTGTGCAACCGATACAGCCCACGGTTCGTCGCGTCGCTGATCACCGATGACCCCGACGAGGCCGACCGGTTCTACTCCGCCGTCGACGCACCGTTCGTGGGCAACGGGTTCACGCGCTGGGTCGATGGCCAGTACGCGCTGAACGTGCCGGAACTCGGGCTGTCGAACTGGCAGGCCGGCCGCACGCTCGGACGTGGGGCGATCCTGTCCGGCGACAGCCTGTACACGATTCGCTACCGAGCGACGGTGACCGATCACGTCACGAGACGGTGATCGAGCGTCAGATCGAACCCCGTCCGCTCAGCGCCAGATGCCGGTGATGTCGACGATCACGTGCGTCGCCGTACTCGTCGTCACGCAGACCTTGCCCGACCCGTCGAGCTTCACGTTCGTGCCGTTCGCTGTCGCCGTGCCAGCACCAGCGAAGTTGAGGTTCGAGACCTGCGTGGGCTGACCGCACGGCACCACCGTGAGGAAGCCAGAGGCGGGCGATCCGGCAGCGGTGAGGTTGAGCGAGGCGGCGCGGGCGTTGGCGTCGATGCCGCGGTTGCCGGCGACCCGGATCGCCAGCGTGCGTCCCGGTTCCAGCATCACGGCCCCGCCGCCACCGTTGAGTTCGGGGTGATTCTGTCGAGTGTCGGCGATGCGCAACGGACGCAGCGGCACGAATTGCTCCCCGCCGACGTTGCCGAACCATCCGGTGATGTCGACGATGAAGTGGGAGGTGACGTTGCTGGTCAGACAGATGGTCCCGTCGCCGGCGGTCGGCACGATCGCCGAGTTCGCTCGGGCCTGACCCAGCCGTGGGTTGAGCGTGGACACAGCGGGTTCTGCGACATCGCACGGGAACACCCGGATGAATCCGGTCTGGTCCGGCATCACACCGGTCAGGTTGAGCGCGACGGCCACTGCCTCGGACGGAGCGGGGCTGGCGCCGCCTTCGACCGTGATGCGTCGGACCTCGCCGGGCTGCAGCGGCATCCCGATCGAACGGGAGTCGTAGAGGCGAGCTGGCGTCACGGGCATGAAGATCTGGCTGGCGCCGGGTGACACGTATCCGTTGATGTCGATGATGATGTCAGTCGGCTGACTGGAGAACAGGCAGATGTCGCCGCCGTTCAACGGGATGATCGCCTGGTTGGGGACGCCGTCGAGGGCCTCGTAGTTCAGCGTCGAGAACGACGGGTTCGACTCAGCGCAGTTCGACGCGGTGAGGTAGCCCGCAGCCGGTGCGCCGACTCCGGTGAAGTTGGCACTGATCGCCGTGATGTCCGAGGGCAATCCGCTCTGTCCTGCGACCTTCACTCGGATCTGCTGGTTCGCCGGCAGCCGACCGACGACGAGGTTGCTGCGGGAGTCGGCAAATCGGAACGGCGTGACCGGTTGGAACGCCATTTCCGAGGACAGCGCGGCGGTCGTGGCGAGCGGTGCGGGTGGCGGTGCAGGGGCGGCTGGCGTTGCGGTCAACGGTGCGGTGGGATCGACGTTGAAGCTCCAGTTGGCGGCGCCGCCGTTGGAGAGCACGGCGGCGGTGTACGTGCCGGTCACGAGCGGCGTCGCAGGAACCACGACGACGGCGTTGTCGCCACCGAGCACTGAACTCGCCACACCGTCGGTGTTCGCCTTGTGGAGCACACACGTCGGCACGGGACCCTCTGGTCCGGTGAGCGTGGCGACCGCCGAGGTGACTGCCGACGGCATCAGGGCGATCAGTGGGAGACCGACCTTCTGGCCAGTCCAGCCGCAATAGGTTCGGGGGTCCGGAGACTCGGCGATGAACCGGGTCATGCTGGTGGTCGCTCCGTTGCCGGGGAACACGATGGGCGTCGTCGGCTTGGGGGCGCGCCAGTCCATGCCGCGGATGACGTCGAGCGTCGCGCCGGACTTCCAGTTCGTCGCAGACGGATTCGGGGGGCTGGCGCAGATCCCGAAGCCGGTTTGCTTCAGCGAGGAGCGCAGGATGCCGATCGCATGGAACGGACCGGACATCCAGAGATCGATGTGGCTACGAGCCGTCGCAGAAGCGCTGCTCGACACCGCCACGTTGCCACTGTTGCCGGCCGTGTCGCCGTCGACGGAGTAGCCCGCCGTACCGGGGGTCTCGTCGTGGGCGATGCCGTTCAGCAGCATCCAGCACGAGTGGCTGCGGGCGCCGGACGACCAGGTCGGGTTCTCGCTCACGGGCGGCAGGCCGGACTGGGCGCGGTAGACGTTGACGACGCCGAGCCAATCGCTCGATGCAACTCCGCTCGCCACTGCAGCGTTCGGCGACGCGCCCAGAGCGAGACCGGAGGCGATCGTGGCCAGGCCGAGCAGGATCGTGACCCATCCACGAGCGGAACGGAGTGGCCCGGGATGGAGAGGGGTGGTTGTCATGTGAAGAGTTCCTTGGCAGCGCGTCGTGCGGTTGTCGACGCGGGTTACCTCTTTCATCGGAACGTCGGGGTACCGTCTGGACGATTCCTCAAAATCTTGAAGAAATCCACACGGTCCCGAGACGACGATGACGTCGCCGTTGCCGCCACCGATCCCGGGCACGGCGGTTGACGCGACGAGGCAGGACACCTCCGTCGAGCGTGCTGATCACGGCCAGCACACGCTGCCGTTGGTGGCCGCGATCGGTGCGATCGTGGTGCTCAGCGGGTCGCTGATCCTGTCGAAATACCTGCTCGACGCCATCGTCGAGCAGGGGTGGCCGGTCGCGGTGTACGTGCTGCTGCTTGCCGGCGCCGGGTACGGACCGTCGCTGTGGTGGTGTTGGTTCGCGAGTCGGCGTTGGGGGACCGGTGAACTCGGTGCCGACATCGGACTCAGGGCGCGCGTCGCAGACATCGGCTGGGGACCGCTGGTCTGGCTCGCCGCCATCGCCGCACAGATTGCGGTCGGCATCGTCGTGGTGGCGCTCGATCTTCCCTTGGTCGGCAACACCGAGGGCCTCGACGAGATCAGCGCCGATCGGACCTATGTCGTGTCGCTGGTGATCGCGGCGGTCGTCGCGGCGCCGCTGGTGGAGGAGATGGTGTTCCGCGGTGTCGTGATGCGCGGGTTGCTCAGCCGACTCCCGCTCGTCGCCGTGGTTGTCGTCCAGGGTGTCCTGTTCGGTCTGGCGCACGTCGATCCCGTACGCGGGAGCGGCAACATCGGCCTCGTCCTCGTACTCGGCGGCGTGGGCGTAGCGTTCGGCACGGCCACAGTGATCTTCGGTCGCCTCGGTCCGTCGATCGTCGCCCACGCGATCTTCAATGGCGCCGTACTGGTGATCGTGTTGACCGGTGTCGTCGACCGGCTCGACGACCGCGCTGGTTCAGCGGGTGAACAGGTCGGCGTTGTCGATCAGGCGGACGTCTCCGAAGCGGACGGCGATGGCGACGCGTGCTCGTCCCGGTCGACGGTCATCGGCGTCGAATCGGTCGACCGGGCCGAGCGTTGCGCTGTCGAAGACCGACACGTACTCGAGGGTCGCCAGCGGTTCGTCGGCGACGACCGCACTGGCAGCGTCGATCACGTCACCGACCGCGGCGCCTGATGTCGCTCGAACGGATGCCGCCCGGATCGCCCTCGGCACGCAGACCGCTGCGCTGCGCTGCGCTGTGTCGAGACGTCGGTTGCGGCTCGACAGCGCGAGTCCGTCGGGCTCGCGGACCGTCGGGTGCGCGACGATCTCCACACCGAGGTCGAGGTCGCGCACCATCCGTCGGACGATCGTGAGCTGTTGGTAGTCCTTCTCGCCGAAGATCGCCACATGGGGATGCGTCGCCGCGAACAGCTTGCCGACCACGGTGGTGACGCCGTCGAAGTGGCCGGGTCTCGACGCCCCTTCCATGGGCTCCGTGAGCCCGGCCACATGGATGGTCGTGGCGAAACCGTCGGGGTACATCGCTGCGGCAGTCGGGACGTACACGACGTGGACACCGGCGTCTGCGCAGGCGCGAAGGTCATCATCGAGTGGGCGCGGGTAGTGCTCGAAATCGCCCGACTCGCCGAACTGCAGCGGGTTGACGAAGATCGAGACGACGGTCCGATCGGCACGGCGCGCAGCGTGCTCGATCAGCTCGAGATGACCACGGTGCAGCGCTCCCATCGTGGGCACGAGGGCAATCGTGTGACCCTGC